>NZ_JZWY01000165.1:0-41875 GCF_000966955.1 Streptomyces sp. NRRL S-495 | reverse complement strand
CCGGAGCCGCCGCTCCCGGCTGCGCCGGCGTCTGCTCGCCGGCCTGGCGGGCGTCCTTCTCCTCGCCCTCGGCGCCACCGCCGGTCTGTTCTGGCTGGCCGCGGGCCGGTTCGTCCGGCCCATGGACGACACCCCGCTCAACACCCGCATCATCGCCTCCGCCCTGGGAACGGTGACCCTCCCCGCCACCGACGACAGCCGCTACCGCGGCACCTACGGCCTGATCTGGCAGGACAAGGGGAGCGACCGGCGCCGCCAGGGCATCCTCGGTGCCGTCCTTGCCTCCAACGGCGACACCGTCACCCGCGAACTCGCCACCGGAACGCCGCCCACGCCGGGGGCCAAGGCCAAGGTGGTCGTCACCGTCTGGGCCTGCGACCCCCGGCAGGCCCTCGGTCTCGATTACCAGGACGTCACCTACCCCGGCGAACTCGGTCCGATGCCCGCCTGGTTCCTCCCCGGCACCGACACGACCTGGGTCGTCCAGGTCCACGGCCTCGGCGCCGGCCGCGCCGCCGGACTGCGCACCATGCCCGCACTGCACGAACTCGGCCACCCCGTCCTCGACATCACCTACCGCAACGACCCCGGCGCCCCCCGGGACAGCAGCGGCAAGCGCCACTTCGGCGACACCGAGTGGCGCGACCTCGACGCCGCCGTGCGGTACGCCCGCGACCACGGGGCCACCGGCGTCGTCCTGTTCGGCCACTCGATGGGTGGGGGCATCGTCGAGACCTACCTTCAGCGCGCCGCCGACACCGGCGCCGTGAGCGCCGTCGTCCTGGACTCGCCCGCCCTGGACTACCGCGCGGCCCTCGACACCGTCGCCGCCGGCCTCGGCGTGCCCGCACCCGTCGCCGCCCTCGAAGCCGGGATCGTCGGCCTGCGCGCCGACGTGGACTTCGACGACGTCGACGCCCTGGCGGCCAACCGCCGCACCGGCGGCCCCGAACAGCCCGTCCTGCTCTTCCACGGCACCGGCGACACCGTCGTGCCGTACGCCACCAGCGCCGAGTTCGCCCGTGACTGGCCCGACAAGGTCACCCTCGTCACCGTCGAAGGAGCGAGTCACACCGGCGCCTGGAACGCCGATCCCGACGCCTACGACAAGGAACTCGCCGCCTTCCTCGCACAGCACACCTGACCAGGGGCCGAGGAGGGGGTCTGCCAAGGGAACGCCGGCTCCCCGCGCCGGGGGCCGGATGTCGATACGTCAGATCACCGCGAGCGAAGGCCTGTTGACCTGCCGCTCAACAGGTCGACCGGCCGTCCACTCGGGGCGCCCGACTCCTCTCCCCGCCCCTCTGAACTGCGGGTTCACCGCCGAGGGCGGCCCGCCGAAGATCGTTCCGGCGTTGCGGCCGAGGGCGCCGGCATGCCACTCTTGCTCGCGCTCGTCGGGGTCGAGTGCCTGGTCATCGGGGGCGGGAAGCCATGGAACTGCGGGACATCGAGATATTTCTGACGCTGGCCGAGGAACTGCACTTCGGACGGACCGCCCAACGGCTCTACGTGTCGACCGCGCGCGTCAGTCAGGCCATCAAGCAGCAGGAACGCAGCATCGGCGCCGAGTTGTTCCAGCGCGACAGCCGCAACGTGCGGCTGACGCCCGCCGGCGAACAGCTGCGGAAGGACCTGGTGCCGATCTACCGGGGCCTGAAGGAGAGCCTGGAGCGGGCCCGGCTGGCCGCCCAGGGCAAGACCGACTCGCTGCGGATCGGCATGATCCCCGCCAACGCCCACGAGCTGCGCCACTACTGGGAGACCTTCCGCACCCGCCACCCCCAATGGGGGCTCAAGCTGCGGCACGCCCCGTTCGTCGAGCCTTTCGCGGGACTGCGCCGCGGGGACATCGACATCCTGGTCTCCTGGCTCCCCGTCCTGGAACCCGACCTGGTCACCGGCCCGAAGATGTTCGCCGAGACCAGAGTGCTGGCGGTGTCCCTCGACCACGAGCTGGCCGGACGCGCCTCGGCAAGCCTGGAGATGCTCGGCGACTTCCGCACCACTTCCAACCAGACCCTCCCCGACTACTGGGCCGACAGCTACACGCCGCCGCACACCCCCAAGGGCCGGGTGATCGAGCGGGGCCCGGAGGTCGACAGCATCGACGACATCTTCACCCTCATCAGCGCCGGCGAGGTCGTGAACACCTTCCCCGTCCACGTGAGCCGCTACTGGGCCCGACCGGACATCGAGTGGCTGCCCGTCCACGACATGGACGCGCTGGACTACGGGCTGGTGTGGCACGGCGAATCGGAGAACGACCTCATCCGCGCCTTCGCGCAGGTCGTCCGCGACCTCGGCACACTCTGACGCCGGAGGGAAAGCCCGGTACGCCACTGCCCGCGGCGGAGGACTACGGCGGAGAAGTACAGGGGAGACGTACGGCGGAGATGTACAGCGGAGAAGTACTTCGAGAATCAACGGCCGAGTCCGCAACCCCGGCCGTGCATTCGCCGGCATTCCCATTGCAACAATTGCACGGCGCTGACCTGGGGAATCGGCCGGTCGTGGCCTCGAATTGATTGACCCGCACCTGGACGAAACATAGCCTTCCCCACGTTGGAATGCCGGGCCGTTCCTCCAGCAACGGGACCTCGCCGATCCGTCGATCCGCCGACCCGCAGAGCCCTGCCGCCCCCGCATTTCCGGCGAACTCCCGCCGACAGTCGCACGCTCGAAAGGCTCCGCCCTCATGCCCGTCCAGCCCGTACTCGACTCCACCATGTTCCACCGGGAGTTCGGCGCCGGTTCGCCGATGGTCTTCCTGCACGGCAACCCCACTTCCTCCCACCTGTGGCGGGACGTCCTCCCCGCCGTCGGCGGACCGGGCCGGCTGCTGGCCCCGGACCTGATCGGCATGGGGGAGTCGGGCAAGCCGGACCTCGCCTACACCTTTGCCGACCACGCCCGTTACCTGGACGCCTGGTTCGACCTGCTCGGCCTGGACGAGGTGGTGCTGGTCGGACACGACTGGGGCGGCGCCCTCGCCTTCGACTGGGCCGCCCGGCACCCCGGACGCGTGCGCGGCATCGCGTTCACCGAGACCATCGTCAAGCCGATGACCTGGGAGGAGTTCCCCGAGGGCGGCCGCCCGCTGTTCGAGGCGATCAAGACGCCCGAGGTCGGCGAGGCCCTGATCCTGGACGACAACGCCTTCATCGAGCAGGCGCTGCCCGGCACCGTCGCCACCCCGCTCGCCCCGGCCGACCTGGACGTCTACCGGGCCCCGTACCCCACCAGGGAGAGCCGCCGCCCGCTGCTGCAGTGGCCGCGCTCGATGCCGCTGGGAGGCGAACCCGCCGATGTCGTCGCCAGGATCGAGGCCTACGACCGGTGGCTGGCGGCCAGCGCGGAGGTGCCCAAGCTGCTCCTCACCTTCGCGGCCGGCCCCGGCGCCATGATGGGCCCGGCGATCGTCGACTGGTGCGCGGAGAACATCGCCGGCCTGGAGATCGAGCACCACGACGTGGTCGCCGGCCACCACACCCCGGAGGACCACCCCCTCGCGATCGGCGCCGCCATCGCCGCCTGGGCCGATCGGCACAAGCTCCGCCGGGGCTGACCGGCCGTCGGTTCAGTGCCGCGGCGCTCAGCCGAACAGCTCGACCAGTACCCGCCCGGTCCAGTCGCGGACGCGGGTCACCGGCGGGGTGTCGACGGTGGACGCGGAGTCGATGAAGTACTCCTGGCCGTCCGCCACGGTGACGGCGTGGTCCAGCTCGTCGTCCGTGAGTTCGGCGAAGCCGAAGCCGGAGCCCGGGCCGAGGCCGGAGCCGGGGCCCAAGCCCGAGCCGAAACCGAAGCCGAAGGCGAGACTGAAGCCGAAGCCGGCCCCGGAGCCGAAGCGGGGGCCGTCCAGCGCGGCCCGGCACACCGTGCGGCGGTGCGGGTCCTCCTCGACCCGTCCGGTAGCGGTGAAGTACACGACCCGCTCGGCCTCGTCGACGCGCAGGATCTGTCGCACCGTCCACGGCCCGGAGGTGACCTGGCCGAGCAGCGCGCCGGTGTGCAGGTCGTACCGGTAGAGGTGGCCCCAGCCGTCCCGCCGCGAGTACCAGAGCACCTCGTCGGCGAGCACCCGCACGATCGGCGGCTCGTACAGCCACTGGTTGGGCTCGGCCCGGGTGTCGTCGCTCTCGCTGAGCACGGTGGTGACCTCGCCGGTCGCCGGGTCCAGCCGGTGCAGGGAGAGCGCGCGCGGGCCGCGGGGGCGGGCCAGGTAGTACACCGCCGAGCCGTCCTCGGCCCACCACGCCCACTTGGTGGCGATCGGCGACACCTGCGGCATGGGCAGCGGCTCGGTCCGCGCTCGGACCACCGTGCCCGCGGCGACGTCCAGCACGACCAGTTCGGCCTGCGGCACGGTCTCGTCCCCGGGGTGGGCGTTCCGCTGGGNGCCGTCGGCGGGCCGTGCCGCCACCGGGTGGGTCCGCCGGACGCCGCGTTCGTCCGTCCGGTGCGTCAGCACCCGCGTCGAGTCGGGCGACCAGGCCACCGCGGGCGGCAGGTACGGCAGGCCGATCCTGCGCAGCAGAGTGGTGTTGGCGGTGCTCGCCGGGCCGGTGCCGTACTGGTGGTCGGGCGCGCCGTCGGTGGTCAGTGCCCACTCGCGGCCGTCGGACAGTGAGCGCGCCCACAGGTCGTGTCCCCGCCGGGCGACTGTGAGCTTCCCATCGGGGGACGGCACCTCCAGGGGGCTGCCCGGCGGCGTGGACTCCGCCGGCTCGCAGGTGTAGTCGTCGAGGCGGCAGCGCCAGTACCCGCCGAGGGCGGCGAACTCCACGACGTTCCCGGTCGGTCGGACCGCCATGAGCGGCAGGGCCCCGGGGTCGACCGGCTGCCCGGAGGCGGTGGCCAGTGCGGCGGCGAGCCGGGCGTGGTCGAAGGCCGGCTCACGGGTGCCCGCTGCCGGGTCGACCAGGACGAACCGCCGGCCGCCGCCGCACTGGCCGCCGCCGTCGCTCACCGAGTACCAGAACCGTGCGCCGCCGTCGATCCACTGCGGCCTGACCTTGTCGCCGCCGACGAGTTCGCCGGGGCGGGCAGGGCGGTGGAGGAACTGCTCCGCGGCCTGGTAGTCCTGGGCGGTGCTCATGGGTGTGGTCCTTACTGGGTGCGCTGTCCGGGTGCGGCGACGGTGCGTCAGAGGCTGCGGGCGGTGATGTCGCCGTGGGCGGTGGTGGCGCGGATGGCCAGGGCGGGGGTGCCGTCGGTGTTGCGGAGGCTGTTGTGGATCCGGCCCGACGTGGTGCCGGCGTCCAGGGCGGCGGAGACTCCGCGGGCGGCGCCGACGGTCAGGTCGCCGGACACGGTGCGCAGCGTCACCACGCCGTGCACGGCTTCGGTGATGCGGATGTCGCCCTTCTCGGTGCTGATCTCGCCGGGGCCGCCGAGGCGGCCGACCGTGATGTCCCCGGCGAGGAGGGCGAGACGGGCGCTCGCGGTCTCGTCGAGCTCGACGGTGCCGTTCGAGCTTTCGAAGGTGACGTCGCCGAGCCGTCCGTCTCCGAGGAGTTCGGCGCTGGCCGCCTTTGCCCGAAGGTGCGAGCCGGCGGGCAGTCCGACCGTCACCTCGACCGACCCGACGGAGCCGAGGACCCGGTTCGCCTGCGGCGCTTCGATCCGCAGGACGCCGTCGGCGTAGGTGATCCCGGTCTGCTCCGCCGCCTTGACGTCGCGGCTCTTCGAGGCGTCCAGGGGCAGGACCTCGACCGTGGTGTCGGAGCGGTCGGTGGCGGTGAACCGGAGCCGCCCGGCGGGGACGTCGAGGACGACGGAGACCGGGGCGGGGGTGTCGAACTTCTGCATGGTGCTCTCCTGTGGTTTCGTGTTTCTGACTACGGAAACGCTACGTTGCCTTCGTAAATCATGCAATCTGCCCGCTGCTTACTGTCTGCATCTGTGCAGGTGAAAGCGCATTTATCGTTGCAACAAGTATGCATCTAATGCAACGAAGATGTTGCCGATCGTTGCACTGGATGGGCGGTGGGCGCTACTTTCGACCCCTCGGGGAACGTGAAGGGGGACGGCGATGCCGGGAAGCAGACTCACTCAGCAGGAACGGCGACGGATCGCGCTGGGGCTGGCCGACGGCCTCGCCTACGCGGAGATCGCCAGGCGTCTCGACCGTCCGACCTCGACCGTCACCCGTGAGGTGATGCGCAACGGAGGCCCCACCGGCTACCGCGCCGACCTGGCCCACAGCGCCACCGAACGCCGGGCCCGCCGCCGCGGCCGGGTCACCCCCCGAAGGCCGCAGCCGCGCCCGCCCGCCCGCGGACGCGACCCCGAAGCCGTACGGGCGTACGAGGAGACGCTCGCCGGCGTCCTCGTGGCCTCGGGCCTGCCCGCGATGATGGCCCGCGTCCTGGCCTGCCTCACCCTCGCCGAGTCCGGCAGCCTCACCGCGGCCGAACTCGCCCGGCACCTCCAGGTCAGCCCGGCATCCGTCTCCAAAGCGGTCGCATTCCTCGACGGCCAGGGCCTCGTCCGCCGGGATCGCGGCGAACGGCGCCGCGAGCGCTACACCGTCGACGACGACGTCTGGTACCGGACGATGATGGCGGCCGCCCGCTCCACCGCCCACCTCGTCGAGACCGCGCGCCAAGGCATCGGCGTCCTCGGTTCCCACAGCCCCGCCGCCGCGCGCCTGGAGAACATCGTCCGCGTCCTCGACTTCGTCTCCGAGAGCCTCAGCCGCACCGCGACGCAGGCCCGTGAGATGCTCGCCGCGAGCTCCGGGGCGACCTCGGGCGGCACGTGATGACGATCCCGGCGGCGGGGCGGGTGTCGGGTCAGTTGTCGGGTCACGTATCGGGTCAGCCGGCGGCAGGTCAGGTGCCGGCGGGGGGAATCCACTCCGTCAGCTGGACCACGATGCCGTTGGGATCGGTGAGTTCCAGCAACTGCTCACCCCACGGCTCGCGGTGCAGCGGGACGGTGATGTTGGCGCCCTCCCGCCGCAGCCGTTCGTGCTCGGCGGCGAGGCCGGTCACGGCGAACGAGACCAGCACCCCGACCGGCCCCGGCCCGGGCGGCAGTTCGAGGTCCCGCTGCCGTAACAGCACATCCGGGGCGCCATCGTCCCGGCCGAGAACCACCGACTCCCCGTCCGCCAGCAGCTCCCGATAGCCGAGATGCGTGGTGAAGAACCGGCTGGAGGCACCCGGATCGATGACGCTCAGCGTCACGGTGGAAGCGACGACATTCATCGTGAGCGGCACCCCCCGAGAGTGGGAACGGGCATGTCTGCATTGCTCCTTCGCCTGTCTGTCCTGCGAACGGATCAAGCATCCCGTCATGCCAACGGGAGGAACAACGGCCGAGACCGCAACGGTCGTTAACCCAGCAGTTGACGAACCCGCGCCGGGGAACAGCCCGGTGTCCGTACAGCCCGACAGCCCGGTCCCGAGCGCGACCTTGCCCGGGCCGGGTGCGTCGACGCTGCCGAACTGGGCATGTGACGCAGCGGCCGGGGGAGGGCGGGGCGCCAGGAGGCGGCCCCGCCCTCCCCCGGCGGCGGGCTACATCTGGCCCTGGTCCATCATGGTGCCGCTGCGCGTCTGCGCCTGCGGTCCGGAGTCCTGGCCGTCCGCGTTCTCGGCGGGGTCCGCGCTGTCGGCCTGCGGGTCTGCGACCCTGCGGACGACCAGTTCGGGCTGCTCGTCGGCGTACTCGTCGGTCTCGGGCACGGGGCTGTCCTCTCTCGGGGGGTGTCAGGGGCACCTGTACCAACGAGCGGCGCACCGCGAGATCACGGCCTGCGGGTCGGCGGCCGGCTGATGGCGGCCTCGGTCCAGGAGCGGGCGCGGTGGGGGCGCGCTCCCGGAGGGCCGGACCGCCTGCGCCGGGTCGGCACAGTGCTCCACCGTCCCGGTCGGTGCGATCGGTTCCGCACGCCCGATGACCGCTCCCGGCGTCGGCCGCACCTTCTCCCGGCACTGGTCGGGAAAAGAGACAGGGTCGGGAAAGGTTCCCGACCAGTGCCGTGTCGGAGAACGTCCGCCCTGCCGCGTTGTCAGGCAGAGCCGTCTCCAGGCTGCACGGCGGCGCGGCAGGGCAGAGGTGTCCGGGCACGGCACTACCGTCATGAGGGTGACGGGAATCAATGCCGACCAGCGGTGGTCCGAGTCGATGCCGGCGGCCTATGAGCAGTACCTTGTGCCGGTGGTCTTCCGGCCTTTCGCCGAAGAGCTGACCGCGAGGGCGGCGGCACTCCGTCCTCGGCGGATCCTCGAACTGGCTGCGGGGACCGGCGTGTTGACATCGAGTTTGCTCGTAGCGGCACCCTCGGCCGAAGTGACGGCCACCGACCTGAACGAGGCCATGGTCGCTTTCGGGTCGGCCCGGGCGCCGGGCGCCGGGAGCGGTGTGGCGGCAGGCCGACGCGCAGCGGGTGCCGTTCCCGAACGGAGGCTTTGACCTGGTGGTCTGCCAGTTCGGCGTGATGTTCTTTCCCGACCGGGTAGCGGCCTTCACGGAGGTTCGGCGGGTGCTGGCCCCGGGCGGCCGGTTCCTGTTCAACACCTGGGGCCCACTCGGGACGCACGCCTTCGAAGTCGCGCTGCAGGCAGGGTTGGAGCGGGCTCTTCCGGTCGACCCACCGCGATTCTTCGCTAAGGTTCCGCACGGCTACGCCGACCCCGCTGTCGTGGTCGCTGATCTGGCGGCTGCCGGTTTCACCGTCGAGGAGGAGCAGGAGCTGACGCTTCAGGGCCGGGCCGCGTCGACCGCCGACCTTGCCACCGGCTACCTCACCGGGACACCAGTGCGCGCGGCCGTCGAGGAGCGCGGTGACGGACCGGCTGTCCGGGCAACCGTCATCGAGGAGATGACGGCCCGCTTGGGCCCGGGGCCGGTCACCGCCCCGATGACGGCGTACGTCTTCCGCTGTTCCAGGGGGCGGTCAGGCACCGGCCGTTCTTGTTGCGGATCGTGAAGCAGCCGCCGCTCGCCTTGACCGTACGGGGGCGACCGGAACCGGGTGGTCGCAGTCGTGGGCGACCTGGTCGGGGGTCCTGGCCGCCGGTTCCTGCGTGGCCCCCACCAAGGCGGCCGCCTTGGTGGGGACCATCACCTCCGCTGCGCTGAGCAACGAGGCGCCCAGTACGACAGCCGTGAGAACGGCTGCGATCCGGGCCGGTACTGCCTTCCTGGGTGTCCATATCACTTGATCAACAGAGCCAAGGGAAGTGAACACCGCAAGATCGAGAACTTCCGGACTTCAATGCGTTGTCTACGGAATCCTTTCGGAATCCCTTGGCCGGGTCAGGACGGACAGCGAGCGGGGGCTTGGTGCTCCTTGATCGACTCGGCCTGTTCGACGCCCGGATCCGCCAAGATCGGTAGGACCTCGGTCGACTGTCAGCTGTCGGAGTAGCTGAGGTCGCCGATGGTCCAGCTGCTGATGTCTTCGATAGCGATGCGGTACATGCCTCCGGTGTGAGGGAGTCCGAAGTCGCCCTGGAGGATCTTTGCCCGGTGGAGGTGGAGGTGGGTGGGCCGCTCGGGCGGGGCGTCGGAGGGAGGGGCGAAGAGGACGGCGAACGGCTTCAGATGTTCCGAGGCGTGGAGGACCTCTGCCACCCGCTCCAGCCACAGGGCCACCGGCGCGAGCCTGCCGGTGATCACCGCTCCGGGGACCACCACGGTCAGGGACATCTGGTTGCTGTGCTCGGACTCGACCATCGCGGCGATGTCGACGAGCAGCCTGTCAGTGTTCGACATGACCCCCAGAATAGGACACGGCCGCCGCGGCGCCCACGCGCCCGGGGACATTGGCCATGGCGGACCGGGGCCTGCCGCCCGCTTCACGGCCGGGACCTCGGGACCCGGCTGTGGTGAGGACACCGGAGAACGACGGCTTGCAGGTGGGCCGGGCGACTCCCGGGCGCGGGTCGGCCGGGTCGTCGTACGGACGGTGAACAGTGGCTGATGATGTGGCGCCCCGCGCCTGGGGCGGGGCGGGATGCGCCACGATGCGGTCGCGGACGCACCCCGCGTCCCAGGACGACCGCCCCGCTCCGAGCGACGATCGCCCGCTCCGAGCGGCCGGGCCACGGAAGTGAGTTCACATGAGAAGCCACCGCGCGGGACCCCGCGCACGCGGGCGGGTGCCGCGTCCGTCGTTCTCCCTGCTCGCGCTGGGGCTGGCCGTGGTCCTGGCGTTGGGTCTGGCCAAGGGGATCACACCGGCCCCGTCCGCGCGGGACGTCCACTCCGCCTGCGGGCTGCCGGTGGCCGCCGGCGTCACTGCGGGCGGGCGGGTCGCGCGTCACCTGCGGCGACGAGGCACGGGCCGCGCACCCGATGTTGAACGTCGCCGCCGATGACGTAGTGATCGACTACGTCTTCGACGGCGTGAACCAGGCGATGATGCAGGACGCGATCGACCGGGTGCACCGCCCGGGGGTGCGGCTGAGCAACCAGGCGCTGGACCTGATGAGAAGTCAGCGGCAGTACTTCCAGGGCGCGCCGCTCGACCTGGTCGACATCGACTCGGTCGACGACTTCTCCTTCGACGGCACGCTCCGGGCGACGGACCACGGCATCGCGGTGGTCGTCCCGCGTTCGGAGGTCGGCCAGGCGTCCTGGGGGACATGGCTCAGGGCGGTCGCCGTCCTCGTGACGGCGACCGCGGTCCGCGCGGCCGTCTTCGGGCTCTGCATCTCCTTCGCCCCTCCGCCCGCCGAAGCCCTGTTCGTCGACTTCTGCTCGGCCGCCTCCCAGGGCTTCGGGACCTTCACCGGCTACATGATGACCGCCTACTTCCAGGGCCGCGCTGCCACCGACCCCCAGCTGTGGGCTGAGGCGCTCGCGTTCGGGCTGGTCGGAGCGCTGCTCCCCGGTGCCGGATGGGACGTGGGCAAGCCCTGGATGGTCAAGAACCTGGCCGGGGCGGCGGCGACCGTCGGCCGCGGGCTGCAGAGCCTGGCCACGTCCATCCGCTCGTGGGCAGGCGAGACCATCAGCGACCTCGTCGCCGCCGGCGGCGCCATGTTCACGACCCTGTCGGCGCGGATCTGGGCGGCGGTCGTCGCCGAGGCGAACCGCCGGGGCGTCCCGCTGTCCCTCGCCCAGGTGCGGGTGATGCCGCTCGGCGACTCGATCACGCTGGGCACCGGCAGCAGGACGACGTCCAGCTACCGGGCCGAGTTGTGGGACGCGCTGAAGTCGCAGAACGACGAGGTGGACTTCGTCGGCTCGCAGTCCGCCGGCCTCCTGCCCGACGACGACCACGAAGGCCACTCCGGCTGGCGCATCGACCAGATCGCGGACCTCGCCGAGTGCTCGCTGCCGTACTACCGGCCGAACATCGTCACTCTGCACGCCGGCACGAACGACATGAACCAGAACTACCTCGTCGACTCGGCGCCGGTGCGCCTGGACGCCCTGGTGGACCGGACGCTCCACCTGTTGCCCGGCGTGACCGTGCTGGTCGCGACGCTGGTGCCCTCCACCAAGCCGGACGTGGGCGCGCGCATCCAGGAGTACAACCGGAGCATCGTCCCGCTCGTCCAGCGGATGGCCGCACAGGGCAAGCGGGTGCGGCTGGTCGACATGAGCGCCGTGACCACCGCCGACCTGTACGACCAGCTGCACCCCAACGACACCGGCTACCGCAAGATGGGCCGGGCGTTCACCGAGGCCATCGCGCACGCGGCGGCCGAGGGCCTGCTCGCGCCGGTGGCCGGCGGACAGGAGGGAGGGAACCCGTGCGCCCCGCCGGTGGTGCCCGTGGTGTGGAAGAACTGGGGCCGGATCGCCACCGGCGCCGGATCGAACGTACCCGGCGCCGACGGGGCCGGCACGGCCGTGTCCGGTGCCCAGGTCCGGTTCGCGGAGATCAACGGCGACAACCGCGCGGACTACCTGGTCGTGCAGGACAACGGTGCCGTCCGCGCCTGGCTGAACACCCCCGGGGACGGCGGCAGGCCCTCCTGGACCAGCCTCGGGGTCATCGCGCCCGGGACGGGTGCACCCGGGGACCATGTGCAGTTCGCCGACGTCAACGGCGACGGCCGCGACGACTACCTCGTGGTGCAGGACAACGCGGCGGTGTTCGCCTGGCTGAACACCCCGGGCACCGGCGGTGTCCCGTCCTGGCGCAGCCTGGGCCTGGTCGCACCGGGAGTACCGGGCGTCACCGGGGACCTGGTCAGGTTCGCCGACTACGACGGCGACGGCCGCGACGACTACCTTGTGGTCGACTCCACCGGGCGAGTGCACGCCTGGCGCAACACCCCCGGCGACAACGGCGTCCCGTCCTGGCAGCCGCGCGGCCTGTTCGCGGAGGGCGTGGACGGCGCCACCCGGGACAAGCTCCGCTTCGCCGACATCAACGGGGACGGCCGGGTCGACTACCTCGTGGTCCAGGACAACGGAGCCGTTCTGGCCTGGGCCAACGCCGGTGGCACCGGGTTCGGCGGCTGGATCAATCAGGGGGTGTTCGCCTCCGGAGTCGGCGGCGCCACCCGGGACAAGCTCCGCTTCGCCGACGTCAACGGCGACCGCCGGGCCGACTACCTGATGGTCGCGCCGGATACGGCGGTGGACGCCTGGCTGAACCAGGTCGGGTAGGCGGCTCCCCGTCGGGGCGGAACGCGGCGGGTGTCGCGCTCTGCCTCGACGGGGCGGAAGGTCGAGCGGGCCGGGCCCCGCTCACGTCGTACCGGCCGTGCGGTGGCGTTGGCGGCGGCGGTGGTGGTCGAAGACGAGTGCGACCAGCGCCGGCCCGAGGACGGCGCCGACGAGTTGGGCGCCGACGAAGCCGGGCACCGAGGCGGGGGCGATGCCGGCGAAGGTGTCGGTGAAGGCCCGGCCGACGGTGACCGCCGGGTTCGCGAAGGAGGTGGAGGAGGTGAACCAGTACGCGGCGCCGATGTAGGAGGCGACCGCGACGGGGGCGAAGCGGAGCCGGTCGCTCCTGGCGAGGCCGAGGATCAGGAAGAGCAGTCCGGCGGTGGCGACGACCTCGCCGAGCAGCAGGTGTCCGGCGGAGCGGTCGTGGGTGGACCCCACGGTCTGCGCGGCCACGTACGCGGCGACCTCGCGCGGGCGCAGGCCCAGGGGGTCGTGGCGGCCGGTCCACCACTCGGCGACGGTGACGACGGGGTTGAAGTGCGCGCCGGAGACGGGGCCGAGCAGCAGGATCAGCACGCCGAGGCCGAGGACGGTGGCCAGCGAGTTGGCCAGCAGTTGCAGCCCGACGTCCTCCGTGAGCCCGGCGGCCTGGATGCCGGAGCCGACCACGACGGCCACCAGGGCGGCGGTGCCGATCAGCTCGGCCGCCGCGCGGTTCAGCAAGGGCGCGGCCGCGGGCTCGGCGGCAAGGGGGTCCCCCTGGTCGAGGACTGGGCCCTGGTCGAGGACTGGGGGAGGGGTTGCGTCGACGGCGGCGGCGGGTCTGGCCCCGCCCATGGTGTTCAACGGATCGTGCTCCTCGTGCGGGGCCGGGCGGGCCGGAACGGCGATGCTGCGGGTGGTGCCGGGGGCGGGTCAGTAGGACCGCGGGTCAGCAGGACCGCTTGAAGCCGGCCTCGGCGGTCAGGCGGGCGGCGGAGGCGAGCGTGGCGAACTCCGCCGCCAGGCCGGTCAGGGCGTCGGGGCGGAGCGCGTAGTAGGTGAAGCGTCCGCAGGGCTCGGTGTCCACCAGTCCGGCTTCGCGCAGGATCCTCAGGTGGTTCGAGAGGTTGGTCTGCTTGGCGCCGGTCTCCTCGACCAGGTGCGTGGTGCACAGGGCCTCCCGGGAGAGCAGGGAGACGATGCGCATCCGCAGTGGGTCGGCCAGGGCCTTGAGGACCAGGGTCGGGTCGGCGGCCGGAGCCCTCTTCGTATCACCATCGACTGACGTCACCATGGGCTGATACGTTACCGGTGCCGGGCCCGCGAAGCGAGCCCCGGTTCCCCCCCGGCCCCTCGCCGCCTCCCAGTGCCCGCCCGCACCGGGCACGGCCTGCCCCGCGCACCGAAGGAACTCACACGTTGACCACCGCACCCGCCGCGTCCGTGCTGTTCGTCTGCGTCCACAACGCCGGCCGCTCCCAGATGGCCGCCGGGTTCCTGCGCCACCTCGCCGGCGACCGGATCGAGGTCCGCTCCGCCGGCTCCCTCCCCGGCGACCGGATCAACCCCGCCGCGGTCGCGGCGATGGCCGAGCTCGGCATCGACATCTCCGACCAGAAGCCGAAGGTGCTCACCACCGGGGCCGTCCGGGCCTCCGACTACGTCATCACCATGGGATGCGGCGACGCCTGCCCGTACTTCCCCGGCAAGAAGTACCTCGACTGGAGGCTGGAGGACCCGGCCGGCCAGGGCGTCGAGGCCGTCCGCCCGATCCGCGACGGGATCAAGACCCTCGTCGAGGGCCTGATCGCCGAGATCGACGCCAGGCCCGCCACCGGCCAGGAACGCTGACCACCACGACCCGCGGACAGGGGCGTGCGCGAGGTCCTCGACGGTGGCCCGCCGGGGCTGGGGCCACGCCACCGGGCGGGCCGAACCCGGGCGCGCGGGTCCGCCGTAGTCCGCGGTAACGGTGGCGACCGCTTCGCGGAACAGCCGCACCTGGATGGCCGCACTGCCCAACGGACTCGCGTTGACCCAGCTGACCGTCCCCGGCACGCACGACAGCTGCTGCACCGACCCGATGAACGGCACCGAGTGGGCCCACACCCAGAACTTCACGAGCTGCGCCGACGGCAAGTGGCCCAAGCTCGACGCCGACGCCGTCATGCCGCGGGTCTACGACTGCCTGACTGACCCGCCCCCACGACCGGGCCCCTTGGGCTGCTGGGGCGGTGACAGTACGTCACCGCCCCGGCAGCCGGGGCCGTGCCGCCCTTCCGACCGACACAACGAGCAACCCGGCAAAGGTTCGCGGTCCCAGCACTGGGGAGGCCGGGGCGCCCGGCCGCGGCGGTTCGCCGCCACTGTGCGCCACCGCCACCGTCGGGGCCCGTGGAACCCCGGAGCCCGCGAAGTCACGCCGTGTGCAACGCGTCCACCACCGTCATCCGCCCCACCCGGCGGGCCGGGAGGACGGCCGCGGCGAGGCCGGTCAGCACGGTGAGCACCAGGGCCGCGAGCACCAGGAGGACGGGCGGCCCGCCGACCGTGCCCACGGTCGAGGTGACGGACCGGGCGGCCGCCCAGCCGTACGCCAGGCCCAGGCCGGTGCCGACCAGGGCGCCGGCCAGCGCCAGCAGGACCGCCTCCAGGGTGAGCATCCGGCGCAGCTGCTGCCGGGACATCCCGATCGCCCGCAGCATGCCGATCTCCCGGGAGCGCTCGCTGACGCTGAGCATCAGGGTGGCGGCGACGCCGAGGCCGGCGATCACCACGGAGAAGCCGAGCAGGGCCATGCTGATCAGCATCATCCGGCCCAGCAGCGACCGCAGGCCCTCGGCCTGCGCGGCCGTGTCGGTGACGGTGAGCCGGGGCTGCCCGTCCAGGGCCCTGTCCATCGCCTGGCGGGCGGCGAGCCGGTCGGCCCCGGCGGCGGGGCTTATCCAGGCCGTGGTGACGGCCGCCCCCGGGGCGAGCCGCTCCAGGGTGGCCGGGGTGACGAAGAGGACGGCCCCGCTCTGGAGCACGAACGGCAGCGCGCTGCGGCCGGGCTCGATCCGCAGGGTGGCGGCGGGCGCTCCCGCCCGGCCGGCGACCACGTGCTCACCGTTCCCGCCGGGGCCGGCCGGTCCGTCGTCGCCGAAGCCGCTGAGGGCCGTGCCGTCGGCCAGCGCCCGGGCCCGGTCGGCCCCGTCGGTGGCCGGGCCGAGCAGCGCCGGGTCGGCCGCCGCCACCAGCGTGCTGCGGCCGTCGATCTCCAGCGTGGCCGAGCGGACGGGCGTGACGCCGAGCGTCCGCTCCCGTCCGAGCACGGTCAGCGCCCCGGCCGGCAGCGGGGCGCCACCGGGGGCGGTCACCGAGAAGACGCCGGGCTGGCGGGCGGAGACCGCCGGGACGAGGGAGTCGGAGGTGATCTCCAGCGCGGTGACGGCGCTCACCATCACCGTCACGCCGAGCAGCAGGGCCGATCCGGTGGCGCCGGTGCGGGCCGGGTTCAGCCGCAGCTGCTGGGTGGCGAGCCTGCCCGCCGTGCCGCAGAGCCGCCGCACCGGTACGCCCAGCCCCGCGACGACCGCCGGCAGCAGACGGTGGCAGAGCCGCAGGACCCCGAAGAAGCTGCTGATCGCGCCCAGCGTGACGGCCAGCAGCGACAGCGGCGGCCCTGCCACCACCCCGGCCACCAGCAGCGCGGTGCCCGCCACCAGGAGCAGCACGGACAGCGCCGCCGCGCGCAGCCCAGCGCCGCCGGTGGTGCCGCCGGCGGCACCACCGAGCGCCGCGACGGGCGGCACCGCCGAGGCGGCCTTCGCCGGTCCGCGCACGGCGAGCACCGTGAGCAGGACGCCGAACATCCCGGCCGCCACGCAGGTGAGCGGGGACGGCGTGAGGGAGAGGCGGACCGGTCCGAGGTCGGCGGTGCCGGCCAGCACGGTGCCGACGGCGCAGAGCCCCGTCCCGAGCAGCACCCCGGCGACCGACGCGCCCGTGCCGAGCAGCAGCCCCTGGCGGCGGATCAGCCGCCGGACCTGCGCCCGGTCGGCGCCCACACACCGCAGCAGGGCCAGCTGGCGGGCCCGCTGGGCGAGGACGACGGAGAAGGTGTTGCCGACGACCATGCGGGCCACGGCGAGGGCGATCAGCACGAACGACAGCGCCGCGATCAGCACCACCCCGTAGAGCGTCCTGCTCTGCCGGGTCGCCTCGGCGACGGAGGCGTCGTGGGTGCGGACCTCGGCCCCGCCGCCGAGGGCCTGCCGCAGCGCCTCGGCGGTCTGCGAGCGCGAGGCGCCGGGGGCGAGGCGCAGGTCGAGCCGGGCGGTGCCGACGCCGGTCGCGTACTGCGCCACGGCGTCGTCCGGCACCGCGACGACCGGGCTCCCGGCGAGGCTGGGCGCGCCGCGGCCGTCCAGGGTGCCGGCCAGGCGGACGGTGCCGGTGGTGCCGTCGGCACGGGTCAGCCGGACGTCGGAGCCGGGCCGGGCGTCGACCCGCCGGGCGGTGTCGGCGTCGAGCAGGACCTCGCCGGGGCCAGCCGGCCACCGGCCGTCCTTGAGCAGCTGCCAGCGCAGCGCCGGGTCGGCCGCGATCGAGCTGACCACGGCCGGCTCGTCCAGCGGCCGCCCGGCGGAGGCCAGCACCCCGCCACGGCCGACCAGCCGCGCCGACACCGCGGCCACGCCGGGCACCTGCCGCGCCCGGTCGGCCGTCCCGGGCTCCAGCGGGCCCTGTGCCTGCGCCCCGGTCACCTGGATGTCGGCCGGCCCGACCTCGGCGGCGGCGGTCTGGCTGAACGAGTCGACCAGCGCCCCGCTGCCGCTGACCGAGGTGATCAGGAAGGCCACCCCCAGTGCGATCGCCGCCCCGGTGAGGACCAACTGCCGGAGCTGCCCTCGCAGCTCGGCCAGGGTGTATCGGTATGTCGTCATCGTCCCTCGGCTCAACCGCCTGACCAGCCGTGATGCGCTGTCAGGATCATGGTAGAGCCTAGGTCGGCCGGCCCCCGCCCCCGTCAGCACGACGTCGCATCCTTGATCACTCCGAGGTCTGAGCCCCTCCGCCCGCCCGTCCTCCTCGGGAGGTACGCCGCCTAGTGCTCTGACCGTATTCGTTGGCCGGGTCGGCGGTGACGGAGTCCGAGCCGGTTGGATGTGATCCACCGGTTCAACGAGGTCGGTCTGGCCCGCCTGGACCCTCGGTGGGCGGGGGGCCGTCCCCGCCTGCTCGGTCCTGACGACGAGGACTTCGTCGTCCGGACGGCCACCATCCGACCCGCCGAGCTCGGGCAGCCCTTCACCCGCTGGTCGATCCGCAAGCTCACCGCCCACCTGCGCAAGGTTCACGGCCGGGTGATCCGGATCGGCCGGGAGGCCCTGCGCTGCCTGCTCGCCGGACGAGGCGTCACCTTTCAGCGGACGAAGAAGTGGAAGGAGTCCACCGATCCGGAACGGGACGCCGAACTCGACCGGATCGAGCACGTCCTGGAGCGCTTCCCCGACCCTGGACAACCTGTCCGCCCACAACGGCAAGAAGATCCGCCGCTGGGCGGAGCACAACAACGTCCACCTGTGCTTCACTCCGACCAACGCCTCCTGGGCCAACCCGATCGAGGCCCACTTCGGACCACTGCGGCAGTTCACCCTCGCCAACTCCAACCACCCCAACCACACCGTCCAGACCCGGGCACGTGGTCCTTCGTGGGGATCGACGGGGTAGGCCGGACCGTGTGCGGTTGATCCAGGCGGGCCGAAGAGCCCCGTGACCGAGAGGACGCCCCGACCGATGAGTGCCGAATTCACCAGTGCGGACGCGATGATCACCACCCCCGGGGGCGAGATCCTGCTCCAGCTGAGGGACGACCTTCCGGACATCCGCTGGCCGGCCCACTGGGTCGTGCCCGGAGGCCGTGCGGAGACCGGGGAAACACCGTACGAGACCGCCCGTAGGGAACTTCGCGAGGAGACCGGGCTGGACATCGAAGCCCTCCTGCCCTTCGACCCCGTCCGTGCGGAGGGGGACAGTGGCACCATCCGCTACTTCCACGCGATCGTCGACGTAGACCCCACCCGGCTCGTGCTCGGCGAGGGCCAGGAGCTGCGCCTGGTGCCGATCCCCGATGTGCAGGGTATGAAGGTCCCGCCTCGTCTCAAGGACTACGTCCGGCAGTTGGAGGGCCACCTCCGGGTCGGGAAGCCCCGCGTGTGGGCGCAGATCGACCGCATCCACGCGCGGCTGGCCGACCGCTGCGCGATCTCCGGCGAGTCCGCCGTCGAGAGCGGGCTCCGCCTGCTGGCGGAAGCCGGTGCGCAGGCAAGTGCGCTGGTGGCCGCCGAGCCGGACGCCGGGCGCACGGGGGAACTTCGGGCCAGGCTGTGCGAGGCGATCGTGGCCGGCATGGTCGCGCTGCGCGCGACGACGCCGGACGCGGCCACGCTTCTGTCGGACCACCTTGTCGAGCAGGACTCGTCCGGCGTCGACGGCGAATAGGGGGGAACTCGTCGCGCTGCTCGGCCCGTTCAGCCGGTCACGAGAGAGATCACCCCCACCGGCGTTCCCGGCGGAGCCGTTGCCCGCCGATCCGCCGACATCGACCGTCAGTACCGTCCCACGCGTCACCGCGAACCACGCGTCCCGCGCCGGCCCCCGGACCAACGCAACTGGCCCCGCACCGAAGGATTCTCTGCTCCACGCACAGCACAAGCCCTTTCCCGAACAGGAACGGCCGGGCCCGACAGCCCGGCTTCCCACCCATGCTCACCACCCGCCACCCGCCCTGCCCCCGACACTGCGCCGGACAGCCTCATGCCCCGCCGCCGCCGTCCCTGAGTGGCGGTCCGGCCCGACCCCGCCACCCTCGGCTCCGCGTGGGCCGGCGTGATGGAACGGGCAGGTGCTCACCGGATCGAGTGAACGTCGACGAGAATTGATTTCGTATACAGACTATTCGCATCGGTCATGCATAGGCTCGTCCGCGCTGGCGACCTCCGGGTCGTCGGCGCGTGGTGGTGTCATCTGGCCGCTCTGGTGGCATGCGCCCCGGTTTCTCCGATCGATCGCACTTCGGGAGGTACGGCATGGCTGTGACGGACATCGACATTCTGGTGGGGAGTCAGTCCCCCAAGGAGGGCTGGGAGAAGGACAAGCACGACCTCAACGAGGGGGCCGGCGGTGAATTCCTCTACCTGGCCTGGGAGCTGAACGGTACCAAGAAGCCCGTCACCGACCTCTACATCGTCGAGGGCGAGAGTGAGGAGCCCCCGCGCGGCTACTACAAGATCAGCACGGACCTCAACAAGGGGGCCGGCGGTAAGTACCTCTACCTGTCCTTCTCGAGGGAGGGGACGAAGCCCATCACGGATCTCGCCGTAGTCGCCGGCGACAGCGAAAAGGTGCCCGCTCCGGCGGGCTTCACGCGCTACGACCAGGACCTCAATGCGGGGGCCAAGGGGAAGTTCATCTACATCTGCTACAAGCAGCAGGCGTGACGGCTGTTCCGCACAGTAGACGGGGTGCCCTCTGCTTTCCGAGGGCGCCCCGTTCCCTGTTGTCGTCGGAGAAATGGCGTAGTCGGGAGTCGAACTGCGCCGGAAATATTCTGGGCCGACTCGGCAGTCCATTCGGCGCAAGGTGAGGAGATGGCGGATGGCGAACAAGTGGACCTCTGTGTCGAAGCTCTCGGTGGTGCTCGAGACCGGGGAGCAGCGGCGTGAGACCGGCCACGTCTATCCGGACGACAGAATCGGCGTGGTGATCACCGTCCAGCCGACCGATGACGATGGGAATCCCGTCGAGGTATCGGTCGACAGGTTGTGCGAAAGCATTTCGCTGATCGACTACATCGACGAGTCGGACATCCCCGTGAAGGATCCCAGTGGCACGGTGGTGAATTGGTGCTACGAGAAGACGAAAGGGATCACATGGCGGAAAGGCCGGACTCCGCAGATCAAGTACTACGTCGCCCACAGCGGTGCGCCGAAACCACGCTCCAAGTCGATCGGAGTTCTGGTGGGGACCGAGTCCGGCACTCTCGTCTTCAGCTCGTTGAACGGGACGTACCACAGCTCGGTGCAGATCACCGATAAGACCTGAGGCGACGACCGTTGGACCGGCGGCGAGGTGCCGCCGGCCCAACACCGGTCCAATGCCGCCCCGGTCGGCCGGGCCGGTGAACCGGGTCGCGTGGTGGGCCGGAACGCCGCGGAGGCTCCGTCACTCCTGCCGTCGGTAACAGAGGTAGACGTACTCCCCGTCGGCCCCCTTGTTGAGGTCCTTCTCGTAGCGCGTGAAGCCCTCCGGGGCGGGCGCGTACTGGTCGCCGGAGAGCACCACGGCGAGTTCCAGGATGGGCTTCGTTCCCTCCCTCGAGAAGCACAGGTAGAGGTGTTCGCCGTGCGGGGTCCCCTGGTTGAGGTCCGTGCCGATCCGGTAGTAGCCGGGCGGGGGTTGCTTGTCCTTGCCCGCGACGACACAGAGGTCGGTGACGGGCTTCTTGGTGCCGTCCCTCTCCCAGGTCAGGTAGAGGTAGTCGCCCTTCGCCTCCTTGTTGAGGTCGTGCTTGTCCTTCTCCCAGCCCTCCTTGGCGGACTGGCTCCCGTCCAGGATGTCGATGTCCGTCACGGCCATGGGTACCTCCAGGGTCTGCGGTTGATCGGGATCGGTGGCTCGGTGCGCCGTGTCCGCCCGGTCGGCACGACCGGCGCGGCTGCCGCCGCGACAGCCCTCCGGCCCGGAAGGGCCATGAGCCAGCTTGTTTCATTGCCTACGAACTAAATGGATCGTAGGCAGAGTGTCGCACTCGTCGACCGCTGATGACGGCGCGACACTGGGCCGTGGCGCCACAGGTGAGGCGACTCTCCCTGCTGTCCCGCGTCCACCGTCCCGCGAGGGGAGACATGCCCATGGACCGATTCATCACCGATATCGACGTTCTGGTTCCCTATGACAAGCCGTCACCGCAGACCCCGCTCCGTGTGCCCACCGGGTGGGAGGGGATCGACGTCGATCTGAACCGGGGCGCGGGTGGCGCGTTCCTGTACCTCGTCCTCGAGAAGCAGCCCCAGGACCGACCCGTCACCGGCCTCCGCGTCCTGGTGAACGACGAGAAGCCGCCCGCGGGCTACCAGAAGCTGCCGGTCGACCTCAACAAGGGCGTCAGGAACGAGAAGACCGCCCTGTTCCTGGCGGTGAGCCGCGAGGCGGGGACGCCGATCACCGACCTCGCCGTCACCCACTGGGCGGACCCCGACGTCCGCATTCCTCCGAAGGAGGGCTACCGCCGCGTTCAGGCGGGCGGCACCGACATCGACCTGAACCGCGACGCGGGCGGCGACTACATCTTCCTCGACTACCGGCCGGCCACGAAGTCCCAGGAGCACGCGTGAACGACTTTCTGCCCCCCTCGCTGCTGAAGGCCATGCAGCGCAAGCCCCGTCCCGGCGGGCTGAAGGCCATCCGGCACGTGGTCTTCCTCATGCAGGAGAACCGCTCCTTCGACCACTACTTCGGCAGCGGCTTCGGTGGGGTCCGCGGGTTCCAGGACCGCAACCTCGTCACGCTGCCCGAGACGGACCGACCGCGTACCGTCCTCGACCAACCCGACCAGGACAGCGCGGTCCCCGTCGTCTACCGCCCGTACCGGCTCGACAAGGGGAGCGGGAGGACCGCGCCGGCCGACCACGGCTGGGACACCGGCCATGCGGCGTGGAACAACGGCTTCCACGACCAGTGGGTCAAGTACAAGAGCGGCGTCACCATGGGCTACTTCGACCAGCCGGAGGTCGTCGGAACCTACCGGGCGCTGGCCGATCGTTTCACCGTGTGCGACTCCTACCACTGCTCGGTCCTGGCCGAGACCACCAGCAACCGCAACTATCTCTTCAGTGGCTTCGGCGGCTGGGAGCCCACCGGCGAGCGCGTCACCGGAGCTACGGCGCACGACCGTGAGGATCCCAAGGCGCACTACCAGGGCGACCGGTCGGCCGGCTACAACTGGCCCAGCTATCCCGAGATCCTGGAAGTCAACAACGATCCCTTCGGTGCCGACGGGATCAGCTGGCGGGTCTACCAGGGCTGGGACAACTTCTACGACAACAACCTGGAATTTCATGCCGAGTTCAAGCGGATCTTCCAATTGGTGCTGAAGAAGGCCGGTCTCACGGCCGTGAGTCTGTACGACCTCTACGGGCAGGAGCTGCAGCCGAAGGACGTGGAGGCGCTCGCCAAGGCGGTCGCCGAACTGCCGCCCGCCGACCGGAGCCTCTACGACCGCGGACTCTTCCGCTGTCCACCCGCACCGGACGCGGCGGCAAACCCGAAGAACTACAAGGACTTCGTGTACGCGTTCGCCCAGGACATCTCCACCGGGCGCGCACCGCGGGTGTCCTACCTGGTGCCCGCGCAGGCGGACTCGGAGCACCCGGGAAGCTCGACCCCTGCGGACGGCCAGAAGATCGTCTACCAGGTCCTGGACGCCATCGCGTCCAACGGCGACATGTGGGACTCCACCGTGCTGTTCATCAGCTACGACGAGAACGACGGGTTCTTCGACCACGTGCCGCCGCCGGTCCCACCGGCAGCCGCCACGGACGAGCACGTCGGCGACCAGCCCATCGGCCTGGGCATCCGCGTCCCGATGATCGCGGTCTCCCCGTGGACCGTCGGTGGCTACGTCAACTCGCAGATGTTCGACCACACTTCGCAGGTCCGGTTCCTGGAGGAGTGGCTGGGCGTCCGGCAGCCCGCGATCAGCCGCTGGCGGCGCACCGTCGCCGGTGACCTCACCTCGCTCTTCGACTTCGACCGCACCGACGAGCCGCCGAAGCAGCCCACCGACCCGACCCGGCGCCTGGCCCGACCCCTGCCGTACCAGCCGGACGCCCACGGTGCCCTGAACGGTCCGACGGCGTTCCTGCTGCGGATGTCCAACACCGGTGCCGTGTCCTCGCACCTGACCCTGTACGCGTACGGCGCCGCCGAGCCCGAGGTCCCGCGCCACTTCGACGTGCTCGGCGCCGGGGCGGCCTCCGCCGAGGTGCAACTGAAGGACGGGGCCTACGACTTCTACGTCACCGGCCCCAACGGCTTCCGGCGCGAGTTCGCCGGGAAGGCCGCCGGAGCCGCCGCCGGGACCGACGTCGCCACCGCCGTCGCCCCGGGTCCGCAGCGCACTCTCACCTTCACGATCACCGTCACCGGAGCCGGGCCGCAGACCGTCACCGTGAAGCCGCGGTACTACAGCACCGCCGCCCCCCTCCGGGGAACCGCGACCGCGGGCACCCCCCTCGTCCTCACCTGGGTCACCGAGGACGCGCAGGGCTGGTACGACCTGGACCTGTCCGTCGCGGAGGACCAGTCCTTCCGCCGCCGCCTGATGGGCCATGTCGAGAACGGCCTGCCGAGCATCAGCGGCTGACGGGCCGACACGGACGTGGGGTCCTTCCCGTCGCGGGGAGGGCCCTCGACAAGGGGCGGGCGGGCGGCCCGTCCCATCGCCGACGAAGCACTCCCCTGGAGGAGCATCCAGCCATGGCCTCGACCTCCGCGTTGTTCACGCATGCGACCAACTTCTCCAGTGCGGTGTCCGGTGGCGTCGACCCCCGCACGGGGCTGTTCAACGTCCAGATCGCGCTGGGCGGGCTCGTCGGCAATCGTGCCCTCGGCCCGTCGCTGCCGCTCACCCTGTCGTACTCGCCGCTCACCAGTACCGACATCGGCCTGGGGCAGGGCGTGTCGGTGCCGATGACGACGTACGACGTCAACGAGCGGCTACTGGTCCTGTCCAGCGGCGAGCAGTACCGCGTCGAGGAGACCGGCACCAAGGTCGTCCTGCTGCAGCACAAGCTCGACACCGTGCACATCACCCGGGACCAGGAGAAGGACTGCTACCGGATCGTGCACAAGTCCGGGGAGGTGGAGCTCCTGACGGGGCCCCGGAACGCCTTCGATCTCAAGGTGCCGACCTGTTTGCTGACGCCCACCGGTCACCGCCTGGAGCTGCGTTGGGACTTCACCGCCGGTCCGCAGCCGCTTCTGGCCGAGGTCAAGGACGAGCAGGACATCCTCCTGAAGGTGGTCCGCACCGGAGAGTCCAGGACCACTCTGCGCGTCCTGCCCGGGCGGGACGAGGGCTACGACGTCGACCTGCGCCTGCACAACGGCCTCCTCGGGAGCGTGCACCACTTCGGGCTCGGGGCGGACAAGCCACTGGTGTGGGACTTCACCCACACCGCTGTCGGGCAGCAGGGGGAGTGGGGCTCCTGGATCACCGGCGTGACGATGCCGGGCGGGATGGACGAGAGCGCCTGGTACGAGGACGACGGGCACCGGTTCCCCGTCACCGCGGGCCTGCCGGCGCTTCCCCGCGTGTACCGGTTCGTCCGGACGCCGGGCGGCGGACAGCTCCCGATCGAGGCGTCCTACGACTACACGGACACGAACTTCCTCGGCGGCCATTCCGAAGTGGACTGGGACAGCAGTCGGGACTGCCTGTACGACGTCCTGACGGAATACTCCTACGGCTCCACGGAGTCGCGGACCTGCGCGGGCCGGACCGCCAGGGTCACCCGGACGTACAACAGGTTCCACCTGCAGACGACCGAGCGGACGCAGCAGAACCACTGCTCGCGGCTCGTGGAAACCCAGTACTGCGCGGTGACCGGCAAGCCGTTCGAGGACCAGCCGGCGCAGTTCCAGCTCCCGAAGAAGAAAACAGTGACCTGGACAGACTCCGAGTCCTCCGGCCCGGCCAAGACCTACCAGGAGACCACCAGGACGCTCTTCGACGAGTTCGGCAACCCGTCGAGCCAGGACGACCCCGACGGCACGCACACAGTGTGGGAGTACTACCCGGCCGGCGGCAGCGGCGACGACTGCCCGCCCGAGCCCAACGGGTTCACCCGCCTGCTCAAGGGCGTCACCCGCACGCCCCCGGACACCGGCTTCGACGCGCCCGTCCACTCGACGGCCTACCGCTACGGCCTGCCCGACCCGAAGGTGCCCACCGTCGTGCTGAAGTCCGAGGAGAGCCACCGGGTCGGCGACCGGCTCCTGCGGAAGCAGCTCTTCACCTACAACACCTCCGACAGCTCGGAGTTCGGCCGCCCCGTCCGCCTGGCCACCACCGAGTACCCCGAGGGCACCGACTCCTACGAGTCGGTGGACACCAACCACTGCTCGGTGCAGGACGACACCCTGGTCCAGGCCCACACGGTGACGACCCACGGCCCCCTGACCGTGAAGAGCTCGCAGACCCTCTCCCGGTTCACCGGACGCCTGCGGTCCGCCACCGACGGGCAGGGCAACCGCACGACCCTGGAGTACGACCGGCTGGGCCGCCTGCTCACCCGCACCGTGAACCCGGACACCGAGTACAAGGCCGTCGAGACCCGCACCTACGAGACCGGCACCAGCGCGCCGTTCGTCGCGACGGCCACCGACGCGCTGGGCAACCGGGTCCGCGAGAGCTTCGACGGCGCCGGCCGCCCGATCCGCCGCGAACGCCAGGACATCGACGACGCCCACGGCGATTGCGAGGCCCGCGGCAGCGGCGCCTGGTACACCACCTGCACGCAGGGCTACGACGAACAGGGCCGCACGGCCTCCACCACGGCCCACGACCACACCCGCGGCGACGGCGGCACCGAGATCACGCTCACCAGCACCTACGCCTACGACGACTGGGGACAGCACTCGACCACGACCCTCGGCGACGGTTCGGGCACACTCACCCTGCACGACCCGGTCAACCGCACCACCACCCACCAGACCCTCGCCGCCGGCAAGCCACTGCCCGCAAGGACGGTGACCGGTTACGACAAGCGCGGCACGCCGAAGAGCGTCACCCGCCTCGACCGCAACGGCACGCCCTGCGGCAGCCGCGAGTTCCAGTACGACGGCCTGGGACGGCTGCGCACCGAGACCGACGTCCTCGGCGACACCGACGACCTGCGCCACACCACCACCTACGACTACGACGCCCACGACCGGGTGCGGCTCACCACCCTGCCGGACACCACCCGGGTCTCGCGCGCCTACGCCCCGTTCTCGGCCCAGGCGCTGGTCACGGAGCTCAAGGTGGGCGAGGCGTCCTACGGCACGCAGGACTTCGACGGGCTGGGCCGGCTGAAACACAGCACCTCGGGCGGGCGCACGTGGTCCTCCACCTACGCGACGGACGCCGGCCCCCGTCCCGCCACCTCCACGGGGCCGGACGGGAAGAAGCGCGCCTACCAGTACGTCCCGCAGCTCGCCGACGCCCTCTCACAGGTGGACGCGGGCCCGGAAGGCGTGGTCACGATCACCCAGAAGTTCACCCGGGACCCGGTCTCGGCGGCCGTGACCACGGCAGAGGAAGGCGGGGTCACCCTCACCCACGCCTACTACCCCTCGGGCCGACCCTGCACCGACACCACCAACCTCACCGGCCACCCCGAAGCCACCGCCCGCACGACCTACACGGTCAACGGCCTCGAACACCGGTACACCGGCGTCGACGGATCGGTCCGGCGGACCGGCTGGGACGCCTTCGGCCGCCTCCTCTCCGTCGTCGACCCGGCCGCATCGGTGACACTGCGCTACGACACCGCGGGCCGGGTCATCGGCTGGACCACCCAGGACGAGGCCAGGAACACCCTGCGGACGGACCTGGTCCTGGACGAGTTCGGCCGCGAGGTGACCCGCACGCTCACCGACGGCCAGGGAGCCACCTGGGTTCTCACCCAGCAGTGGCAGCCCAACGACCTCCTCGGCCGACGCACCCTGAAGCGCGGCACGACCGTGCTGCGCGAGGAGACCTTCGCCTACAGCGGCCGCAACCAGCTCACCGCGTACACCTGTACCGGGCAGACGCCCCCGCGGGACGAGCAGGGCCGCGCGATCACCGGGCAGACCTTCATCTACGACGCCTACGGCAACGTCAGGACGTGCCGCACCGACTTCACCGGTGGCAGCGACACCGCGACCTACCTCTTCGGCAACGCGGCCGACCCGTGCCAGCTGACCGGCATCGACCACGACAACCCGAAGTCCCACATCGACCTGCACTACGACGCGGCCGGACGCCTCATCGCCGACGAGGCCGGCCGCGTCCTCGCCTACGACGACCTCGGCCGCCTCGTCTCGGCCGGCACGGCCGCCACCTACGGGTACGACCCGGGCAACCGCCTCCTCACCCAGGCGGGCGGCGGCCGCACCAGCGTCCTCTCCTACCACCGGCAGGCCCTCGCCTCGATCACCGAAGGCGACCGGCGCACCCGCCTGATCCGGCTCGCGGACGCCTGTGTGGCCCAGCGCCGCGAGGGCGCCCAGACGTCGACCCGGCTGCTGGGCACCGACGGCAAGCAGACGGTGCTGCTGGCCGCCGAGGGACAGCAGGCCGAGGAGTACTCCTACATGCCCTACGGCGACCGCCGCCCCGCCGAGGCCGTGAGCGTGCTGGGCCACGACGGCGAGCGCACCGACCCCGCGACCGGCTGGTACCACCTCGGCAACGGCTACCGGGCCTACAGCCCCGTCCTGATGCGCTTCACCGCGCCCGACAGCCTCAGCCCCTTCGGTGCGGGCGGCATCAACCCCTACGCCTACTGCCTGGGCGACCCGATCAACCGCACCGACCCCACCGGCCACCTCAGCTGGGGCGCCTGGCTCAATATCGGCTTCGGCATCCTGGCCATCGGCGCAGCCGTGTTCACCGGCGGCGCCTCCATCGCCGCCTACGGCGCGGTGATGGCCGCCACCACCGCCACCGAAGTCGCCTTCGGAGTTGTCTCCGGAGTCACCGCGATCGTCAGCGGCTCCCTCGAAGAGGCCGCCCCCAAGGCCTCCGGCATCCTCGGCTACGTCTCCCTCGGCACCGGCATCGTCAGCGGCGGCGCAAGCCTCGGCGGAAAGATCGGCGCCGCCGCCGCACGCGGCCTGTCCCGACTCGCCGCACGGAGCGGAGAATATGCGATGTCGGCGGAAGAGGCGGCCGCATTCAAACAGGGCGGAGCCGCCTACAGGCGGTACCTCAACTCGCTCCCGGAGAACGAGTTCGGTGGACGGGGTGGACCGCGCGGATCGGGAAGCAGAGCGGCGCGAGGCCGAGGCCGACCGACATTCCAACGGCGACCCAGGGTCGGCCCTGTGAGCCACAAGCCACTGGGCGGCCCAACTCCGGAACATCTTCAGCCGATGTATCACTACACGAACGAGACCGGGTACAACGGAATCATGGAAAGTTCGAGCCTTCGGCCGTCCAGGTGGACAGTCGAAGCAGGCGATGCACGTTACGGCGATGGGCAGTATCTGACAGATCTCGAGCCGGGACCCCGTGCCTTGGAGCAGCTCTCGGACACCTTTGTGAACCACCCTGGCTATGCGGACAAGTTCACCCACTGTGTGAGGATTGACGCGAGAGGGCTGGAGGTCCTGCGCGGGCGGGAGCACGTGTTCGTCATCAGGAACGAGGGTGATCTCGACCTGACTGGCCGCATCCTGAGTGGATGGGAACTGCCGGGACTCGCCTGACGCCTCCGGTGCGGGGTGGACCTCGGACTCCGCCGACGACTGTTACGTGACGCAGGTCACAGTCGAGGTCTTCCTGTTCGCACGGGCTCGGCCCGGCGCTAGGGTGAAAGGGCATGGGGGAATCGTCAGCCGACCGTCGTCGGATCTGTCGTCCGGTCCGCCCCGGAGCCCGATTCCCGTCTTCCCGCCTTGTGAATTCCCTGTCTGCTCAGTCGTGTTCGTCCGACATGGGGGCCTCATGAGCCTGGAGAATGCACGCGCGTTTCCGAACGATTCGAATGCTCCGGCCGATCCGGCCGGAACCACTGGTCCCGACGGCCCGAACGGCGCGGGAGAGTGCTTCTGGGCGGAACACCTCGTGGGTGCGCCCGCGCGGTCGAGCCTGCCGGGCCTCTACGGGGCCGCGGGTGGAGCGGGTGCGGCGGGGGACACCGGGACGGTGCCGTTCGCCCTGTCCGCGTCGCTGCTGGACGGTGTCGACAAGCTGGCCGCCGCCGAGGGCTGCCGTCCGTTCGACGTCCTGGTCACCCTGGTGCAGGTCCTGTTGCACCGCTGCTGCGCACAGGACGATGTGGTGATCGCCGTGCCGCGCACCGGGGGCAGCGGCGTCGGGGCCCTCCCGCTGCGGGCCGTCTTCACTTCCGGCACCACCTTCCTCGACCAACTGCGCTCCACCGCCAGCGCCTTGCGGCAGGCGGAGCGGTACCAGGACGTGCCGTCGGACCGGATCCTGGCGTTGGCCGGGTTCTCCGGCGGGGCCGGGCCGCTGTCGCCCTGCCAGGTGCTGGTGGGTCGTCCCGGCGAGCCGGAGCCGGTCGACCTCGGGGACGGCGTCCGGTACGACCTCGAACTGCACCTCGCGCCCGACCCGGCCGGGGCGCTGCGCTACCGGGCCGACCGTCACGACCGGGAGACGGTCGTCGCGGCCGGACTGCGGCTGGGGCGGCTCGCCGAGGCCGCCCTCGCGGACCCCGGCCGCCCGGTCGGCCGGCTGGAGCTGCTGCCCGAGGCCGAGCGCGCGCGGCTGCTCGGCTTCAACGAGACGTCCGTCGACCACGGTGAGCCGCGCCGGCTGCACGAGTACATCCTCGCGGTCAGCGACGAGTCCGAGGAGATCGACTACGCCGAACTCGTCACCAGGGCCGGGGCCCTGGCGGAGCGCCTGCGGGCGCACGGGGTCGGACCGGACGAGGCGGTGGCCGTCTGCGCCGAGCGGTCGGTCGCCCTGGTGGTGGCCCTGTTGGGCGTGCTGCTGGCGGACGGCGCCTATCTGCCGCTGGACTGCGAGCATCCGGCGGCGCGGATCCGGACCGTCCTGGACGAGGCCCGCCCGGCGGTGGTGCTCGCGGACGAGTCGTTCGCCCCGCTGTTCGCCGGCTCCGTGCTGCTGCCGCTCGACGGGGGCACCCGGCCCACGGTTCAGGCCCCGCCGCCCGCCCGTGAACCCTCGGACGCCGACCTGGCGTACATCATCTACACCTCCGGCTCGACCGGGCGCCCCAAGGGCGTGGCGATCCCGCACCGCGGCATCGTCAACCGGCTGCTCTGGATGCAGCGCCAGTACCGGCTGACCCCGGAGGACGTGGTGCTGCAGAAGACGCCCTACACCTTCGACGTGTCGGTCTGGGAGTTCTTCTGGCCGCTGCTGGCCGGCGCCCGGCTGGTCATGGCGCGGCCCGACGGGCACCGGGACCCGGCCTACCTGGCCGGGGTGATGGCGGAGCAGGGGGTCACCACCGCCCACTTCGTGCCGTCGATGCTGGCGGTCTTCGCGGAGGAACCAGGAGTCTCGGGGTGCACGGCGCTGCGCCGGGTGGTGTGCAGCGGTGAGGCGCTGACCTCGGCCGTCGTACGGCGGTTCCGGGAGCGCAGCCGGGCCGAGGTGCACAACCTCTACGGACCGACCGAGGTGTCGGTCGACGTCACGCACTGGACCTGCCGGGACGACGACCCCGAGGGCGGGGTCCCGATCGGCGTGCCGATCGCCAACACCACGGCCCACGTCCTGGACGACGCGCGCGAGCCGGTGCCGATCGGCACCCCGGGCGAGCTGTACCTGGGCGGCGTGGGGCTGGCCCGGGGCTACGTCGGCCGGCCGGACCTCACCGCCGAGCGGTTCGTGCCGGACCCCTTCGGTTTCGGGCCGGACGCCCGGCTGTACCGCACGGGCGACCTGGTGCGGTGGACGGCCGGCGGGCGGCTGGAGTTCCTCGGCCGGCTCGACCACCAGGTGAAGCTGCGCGGCCTGCGGATCGAACTGGGCGAGATCGAGGCGGTGCTGTGCGGCCACCCGGCGGTGTCGGAGGCGGTGGTGCTGCTGCGCGAGGACCTGGGCACGGTCCCGGCCCTGGTGGCCTACCTGGTGACCGAGGATCGGGAGGAACCGGCCGACCTGGCGGCGCACCTGGCCGAGGTGCTGCCCCGCTACATGCTGCCGGCGCGCACGGTCGTGCTGGCGGCCATGCCGCTGACCCGGAACGGCAAGCTGGACCGGGCGGCGCTGCCGAAGCCGCCGGCGCGACGCCGGAGGTGAGCCCGGCGGTGACGCCGCGCGAGGCCTGAACGAGGTCGGGCGGGTCGTTCCGGGAACGTGATGCTCCCGGAACGACCCGCCCGATTGCCGGCCCCGCCGGTAACGCGGTCCGCTACCGCGACCGTGCGTACGACCGGTGCTCCGGACGGTTCCCGGCGTGCCCGGCCGCCCCGGCCAGGTGGCGCTCGATCTCCGCGGCCCGCGGGTGCGCGATGTCCGTCAGGATCGAGTGGGCACCGCGCCAGGCCCGCACCGCCTGCTCGGGCCGGCCGAGCCGGGAGTACGAGGTTCCCAGCCCGTCCAGTACGTCCGCCTCGGCGTAGCGGTCGCCGGCCCGCCGGTACAGCAGCAGGGCCTGGCGCCGGTAGCCGACGGCCTCGGTGTCGCGGTCCAGCAGTTGGTGGAGCTCGCCCAGCCCGGCCAGCGCCTGCGCCTGCCCGTGCTCGTCGTCGAGGCCGCGGAAGGCCGCCAGCGCGTCGCGGTCGTGCTCGACGGCCTCGTCGAACGTGCTCGACGGCCTCGTCGAACCGCTCCAGCGCCCGGTACGACCGGGCCAGGTTCACCAGGCAGGTGGCCGCGCCGAGCCGGTTGCCCAGCTCCGCGAAGATCACCCGGGCCTGCCGCCAGCACCGGACGGCCTCCTGCGGCCGGTTCAGCCGGTCGTGCGCGCTGCCCAGGCCGAGCAGTGTGGCGGCCTCGCCGTCCCGGTCGTGGTTGGCCCGGTGCAGTTCCAGGGCCCGCTCGTGGTGCCGGACGGCGTCCTGGTACCGGCGGGTGAGCGCGTGGTAGTCGCCGAGTTCGGTGAGCACCCGGGCGGCGAGTACCGGGTCCGCCTCCGGGCTGACCGTGGCCTGGGTGGTGCGCAGTACCGACAGCAGGCTCGACGCCGGGCCGCGGGTGTGCAGGTACCAGCTGAGCGAGAGCGCCAGCGCGGCGACCAGCGGGCCCAGGCCCTGTTCGGCGGCGCGGGAGAGCACCGCGGTGAGGTTGGCGCGCTCCACGTCCAGCCAGGCCAGCGTCCGGTCGTGGTCCGGGAAGCGCAGGGGCGGCAGCACCGGCGGGGCAGCGGCGGGGAGTAGCGGGGCGGACCACCGACGAGCGGGGCGCAGCAGTTCGTCCGCCGCGCGGGCGGTGTGGCAGTACCACACCGTCAGCCGGTAGAGGGCCAGGCGGTCGGCGGTCCCGCCCTCCGTGAGTTCGGCGGCGAAGGCGTGCAGCAGGTCGTGCAGGCGGTACCGGGCCGGGGTGTCCTGGATCAGCAGGTGCTCGTCCACCAGGAGTTCCAATGTCTCGCGCGCGGCCGCCGGGTCGACACCGGCCAGCGTGGCGATCGCGTGCGCGGTGTACTCGCGCCCCGGATGGACGGCCAGCAGCCGGAAGACCCGCCGGGCCTCCTCGGGCAGGCCCCGGTAGGAGAGGTCGAAGCTGGCGCGCAGCGAGCGGCCGCCGGTGGTCAGGGCGCTGATGCCGCCCGGTCTCAGGTACTCGACGAGGTCCGCGAGCCGCCAGGCCGGGCGGGCCCGCAGGCGCGCCGCGGCGAGCATCAGCGCCAGCGGCAGGTGCCCGCAGGCGTGGACGACCTGGGCCGCGGCCCCGGGGGAGTCGGCGACCCGCTCGGCGCCGGCGACCGCGGCCAGGAGCTGAAGCGCCTCCGCCGGGGCCAGGGCGGCGAGCGGCAGGGAGCGGGCACCGTCCAGCCCGGCCAGGCTGCGCCGGCTGGTGATCAGCACCAGGCAGCCGGGGTCGGCCGGGATCAGCGGGCGGACCTGGTGCGCGTCGGCCGCGTCGTCGAGCAGCAGCAGCGCCTCGCGGCCGTGCAGGCGGTCGCGGAACAGGGCGGCGCGCGCGTCCAGGCCCTCGGGCATCAGCGACCGGTCCACGCCGAGTGCGTGCAGCAGGCCCGCCAGGACGTCGGAGGGGTCGGCCGGGGGCCGGTCCGGATCGAAGCCGCGCAGGTTCACGTACAGCTGCAGGGTGCCGAACCGGCCGGCGCGGACCAGCTCGTGCGCCGCGTGCACGGCCAGCTGGGTCTTGCCCACCCCGGCCATGCCCTCGATCGCGGTGACCAGCACGGTGGTCGCGACCCCGGCCGGTCCGGCGGCCGGGGCCGCCAGCAGGGTCCGCAGCTCCTCGGTGCGGCCGCTGAAGAAGGGCAGGTCGGCCGGGAGCTGGCGGAGCACGGTGACCGGTTCCGCCGGGAGCCGGCGCCACGCGGTGACCGGCTCGGTCGGCGCGGGACGCGCTCCCCGGAGCGCCGCGCCGGTCCCGTCCACCTCGACGGGCCCGGTGGGGAGGGCGAGGGTGGCGGGGTCGGGCCCGGCCGGCAGGTCCCGGTCCGGTGCGGCCGTCCGCTGCGAACCATCGTGCGGGGCAGCGGAGTTGCCGCCGGAACGCAGCACCCGTTGGTGGGCGGCCGCGATCCGGGCACCCGGTTCGATGCCCAGGTCGCGGGCGAGCGCGGTGCGCAGCCGCCGGTAGACGGCCAGCGCCTCGGCCCGCCGGCCCGCGACCGCGAGGGCCTCGATCAGCAGGGCGTGCACGCCTTCCTGGTGCGGCTCCTCCGCGGCGAGGCGGGTGAGCAGCAGCACGGATTCGGCCGCGCGTCCCAGTTCCAGGCCGGCCCGGGCGGCCAACTCGGTGACCTCCACCCGGGACTGGGCCCAGCCCGGAGTCTCGTCCCGGTGCAGCCGGTCGCAGTTGACGTCGGCCAGCGGCGCGCCGCGCCACAGGCCCAGGGCCGCGGAGGCCGCCGTCCAGACGGCGGGCCAGTCGCTCGACCGCGCGGCGTCGCGGGCCGATTCGCAGTGCTCGCCGAAGACCAGGGTGTCGAGCTCGGTCCGTGCTCCGACCTCGATCCGGTACCCGGGACCGGTGGTCACCACCCGGTCCGATCCTTCGCCCAACAGGCGCCGCAGGCGCAGCACATGGCTGCGCAGGGTGGCCGGCGCGGCGGGCGGTTCGTTGCTCCACACGATGTCGGTGAGCTCGTCGACGCTGACCGTCCGGTTGGGACGGCACAGGAGCGCCGCGAGCAGGACTCTGACCCGCGACGGCAGCGCGACGGTTGCGCTGTCGACACGGACTTCGACGGGGCCTAGCACCCCGAAAAAGACGTTGGTTTCTGTCATTTCTTCCCCCGAAAGGCCGGTGGCCGCTGGGAAATTGAACCTACGTGAACGGTCAGCGTCAAGGGTCGTTGATCCGCGTCGAAACCCCGGCCACGCGTATTCAACAGGTCTTGCACAGCCATTCCATCGGCCTTGCACGGCCCTGCCGGAGTCTCCTCCCGTGGCGATGGCCAGCGGGGCGGGACCGCTCGGCCGTCCCCACCCGTCCGACCAACCACGAAGCGACTCATGGAAGGGGTGTCCCCTTTGCTGGATTTGGAGTTGATAGCCGGGCGATTGCAGGCGATCGCCGACTTCATGCGCCGGGGAAAGGTGAACCATCGCTGGGTGGGCTCGCTGCCGGAACAGGTGGCGGCCCTGGCCAGGGAGTGGGAACTCGACATCGGGGAGGTGGTCGGCGTCGACTTCTCGTCGGCCGTGACCTCCGTGCTGGTCTCCTGCACGGGGCCGATGGGTGAGGCCGAGCTGAAGCTCGCGCCGGACGCCTACGCCCTCGCCGAGGAGGTGGCGATGCTGCGGCAGTTCGCGCCCGGCGGCCGGGTGCCCCAGGTGCACGCGAGCAGCCGGGGCGCGGCGCTGCTGGAGGCGGTCCGGCCCGGCACACCGGTGGAGGACCTGCCGCAGCCGCCGTCCCCCGCCGACTACGCGCGGTTCCTGGACGACCTGCACACCGTCGGCGACCCGGCGAGCGCGCCCCGGCAGGCCGCCGACTGGCTCGGCATGATGCTCGGCTGGGCCGAGCAGGGCGGTGCCGAGCTGGCGCAGGCGAGGCGGATCGCCGACCGGCTGCTGGCCACCGAACCCGAGCGGGTGCTGCTCCACGGCGACCTGCACCTGGGCAATGTGCTCACCTCGGACCGCAGGGGCCTGGTGGCCCGCAGCCCGATCGCCTGCATCGGCGAACGCTGCTTCGACGCGGCCGACTACGTGCTCGAGGGCACGGACCTCGCCGACATGGTGGGCCGCCGGGACGGCCTGGCGGCCGCCGCCGGACTCGACGCCGAGCGGCTGGACGGCTGGGCCCGGGTGCTGGCCCCGCTCGGGGCCGCGCGCGCACCCCAGCCGGAGCGGGTCGCCACGCTCCTCGCGTACGGACGGGGTGAGTACTGAGGTGGCCGGATCCACGGGCAACACCGCAGGCCTGATCGGCCGGCTGATCCCCGCCGACGCGCTGCGCCGGCGACTGCTGGCGATCCGGTTCGCCGAGGCGACCGGCAAGGGCGTCTTCCTCTCCGGCAGCATCGTCTACTTCACCCTGCACGTCGGGCTGACCGCCGCCGAGGTGGGCATCGGCCTGTCGCTGGCGGGCTTCGCCGGCCTGCTCTCCTCGGTGCTCTTCGGCATGATCGCCGACCGGATGCGCAAGCGCACCCTGCTGTTCCTGCTGTTCGCGGCGGTCGCCGTCGGCTTCGGGCTGTACTCCGCGGTGGACGACGCGATCCAGTTCTACGTCCTGGTGACCCTGGTCGGCTTCCTGGACTACGGGATCGGACCGACCGAGAACGCGCTGCTGGCCACCGTGATCCCGGAGGGCGAGCGGGTCCGGCTCAACGCGACCATGCGCACGGTGTTCAACGTCGGCTTCAGCGCGGGCATCGGCGTCGCCGCCGCGGCCGCGCTGAGCACCCGGCTGCTGGTGCTGATCCCCGCGGTGGCGGCGGTCCTGCTCGGTCTCGCGGCCCTGCTGGTGACCCGCCTGCCGGAGGGGCCGCCGGGTGATCCGGAACAGCGGCCCCGGCCCTTCGGCGCGGTGCGCGACCTGCGCTTCCTCGGCGTGGTCGGCCTGTCGACCGTGCTCGCCTCGCACATCAGCCTGCTCATGGTGGTACTGCCGCTGTGGGCCCTGGAACGCGCCGCCGTCCGGCCTTTCCTGGTGCCACTGCTCCTGGTGGTCAACACCGTCTTCGTCATCCTGTTCCAGGTACGGGCGAGCAAGGGCGCCGAGACGGTCGCGGGCGCCGCGGCGACGGCCCGCCGGGCCGGGCTGTGGATCGCGGCGGGCTGCGCGGCGGCCTCGGTCACCGACCTGTGGCACGCGACGGCGCCGGCCACCGCGGCCATCGTCGTGACCGCCCTGATGCTGTCCGTGGCCGAGGTCATGCAGTCCGCCTCGGCCTGGGGCCTCGCCTTCGGGCTGGCGCCCAAGCACGCCGAGGGCGAGTACCTCGGCGCGTTCGACCTGCACGTGGCGACCCAGAACATCGCCGGGCCGGCGCTCTTCTCCGGCCTGGTCATCTCGGCAGGCTTCTGGGGCTGGATCGCGATCGCCGGGCTGATGCTCGCCGCGGCCGCGCTGATCGGGCCCGCCGCGCGGCGCAGCGCCGACGCGATGGCGGGCACCGCCCGCCCGGAGGCCGTCATGGACACCGGAGGGGCGGTATGACCGACAGCGGCAGGGCTTCGTTCACCCAGGAGCGCTTCTACTTCCTCAACGAGCTGCAACCGGGCAACCCCGCCTACGTGGTGGCGTTCGCGCTGCGCATGACCGGCGCACTGGACCGCGACCGGCTGGCCGCGGCGGTCCGCGCGGTCACCGCCCGGCACGCGGTGCTGCGCACCGGGTTCGCCGTGCGGGACGGCGAGTTGACACAGCTGGTGCACGACACGGCGGAGCCCGACGTCACTGCCGTCGCCCAGCCGCCGGCCGACCGGCCGACCCAGGACCGCCACCTCCGCGAGCTGGTGGCCGCCGAGGCCGCCGTGCCGTTCGCGCTGGCCGACGGCCGGGTGCTGCGGGCCTTTTTTTTGTCCTGGGGCGCCGACCAGCACGCGCTGGTGGTGCTGGTGCACCACATCGCCTGCGACGGATGGGCGGTCGGGCTGCTGCTGGACGACATCGCGGCGCAGTACAACGGCCGGGCGACGGCCGCGCCGAGCTCCTCCTACCTGGAGTACGCCGAGGCGCAGCGCACCCTGTGGGAGAAGCACACCCGGCGCCTGGAGCACTGGCGCGAACTGCTGTCCGGCGCCCCGAAGCTCGCCCTGCACAGCGACCGGCCCAGGCCCGGCGTGCTCACCCACCGCGGTGCGGTGCTGCGCCGGCCGGTCGATCCCGAGCTGGTCCAACGGCTCACCGACTGGGCCAAGGAGCACGGGGTCACCCTGTTCGCGGTGGCGCTGGCCGCCTACGCCCGGGTGCTCTCCCGGCACGCCCGCCAGCCGGAGGTGGTGATCGGGGTCCCGGTCGCCAACCGGCTGGACGAGGCGGAGGAGCAACTGGTCGGCTGCCTGGTCAACACGCTGCCGGTCCGCGTCGACCTGAGCGGCGAGCCCGACTTCGCCGACCTGGTCACCAGGACCTGGCGGACGGCGCTGACTGCGCTCGGCGACCAGGACGTGCCGTTCGAGCGGATCGTCCAGGCGGTCGGCGAGGAGCGCCAGCTCAGCCACGCCCCGGTCTTCCAGACCATGCTGACGGTGCAGAACTTCACGTTCACCGTGCCGGACTTCACCGGGCTGACGGTGTCCGAGGTCGACGTCGAGATCGAGGCGGCCCGCTTCGACCTCGGACTGACCCTGGACGTCTCCACCCGGTCGCCCTTCCTGCGCGCCGACTTCAGCACCGAGCTGTTCGACGAGGCGACCGTCGACGGGTTGGTGGCGCACTTCCACGCCCTGCTGGAGTCCCTGGTCGACGACCCGGGCGGCGAGCCCGCCATGGTGGACGCGCGGGAGCACCGGCTGCTCACCGAGGGCTGGAACCCGCCGGTCGAGCCGGCGGCGGGCGACCGGCCGTCTGCGCTGCGCCCGTCCGTGCTCCGGCTGTTCTGCGAGCACGCCGCCGCGGCCCCGCAGGACGTGGCGCTGGTGCACCGAGGGCGGACGACCAGCTACCGGGAACTGGACGAGTGGTCGGCCCGGATCGCCGCCGCGCTGCGCCGGGCCGGTGTGCGCACCGGTACCCGGGTCGGGCTGCTGCTCGGCCGCTCCCCGGCGATGCTCGCGGCGATCCTCGGGACGTGGAAGGCCGGCGGTGCCTACGTGCCGCTCGACCCCGCGCACCCGCGCCGGCGCCTGGAGCACATCCTGGACAGCTCCGAACCGGCCGTCGTGCTGGTGGAGGAGGAGACCGCCGACCTCGCCCGGCAGCTCACCGAGGGCCGGGACACGGTCCGGTTGGACGCCCACCTCGGCGACGGCGCGCCGGAGCACCCGGTCCGGTGGCCCGAACCGTCGGACGTCGCCTACGTGATGTACACCTCCGGCTCCACCGGGGTGCCCAAGGGAGTGATGGTCCGCCACCGCGGCCTGAACGCCCTGTTCGGCCCGCGCCCGTGCGGCCTGGCCACCGACGGCGGCGACAGCTGGCTGGCCGCGCACAACTTCTCCTTCGACGTGTCGGTCCTGGAGATCCTCGGCGCCCTGACCACCGGCAGCCGGCTGGTCATCGCCGACCAGGAGGACGTGCTCGACCCCGAGCGGCTGGCCCGGCTGATCCACGCGCAACGGGTCACGGTGGTCAACCTGACGCCGAGCCTGCTGTACCGGGTACTGCCGCCGTTCTTCGACACCCTGGACGGCGACCGCTCCCCGGTCCGGTACGTGGTCCTGGTGGGCGAGGCGCTGAGCTGGTCCCGGCTGGCCGCGCTGGTCGACCCGCGGCGACTGCCCGCGGTCTTCGTCAACATGTACGGGGTCACCGAGGCCACCATCGTGAACACCGTGATCGAGGTGCCGGCCGCGGAACTGGGCCGGGTGCGGGAGGGCAGCATCGGGGTGCCGCTGCCGGCGAACCGCTGCTACGTGCTGGACGAGGACCGGCGGCCCACCGGCGTCAACGTGCCCGGTGAGCTGTACCTGGCCGGCGAGCTGGTCGCCGCCGGCTACATCGGCGAACCGGGGCTCACCGCCGCCCGGTTCGGCGAGGACCCGTACGCCCCCGGCGAGCTCTACCGGACCGGGGACATCGTCCGCTGGGCCCCCGACGGCCGGCTGGTGTACATCGGCCGCGAGGACACCCAGGTGAAGGTGCGCGGCCACCGGGTCGAACTCGCGGACGTCGAGGCGGCGTTCCTGCGCCGCCCGGGCGTGCGCCAGTGCGTGGCCGTGGTGGAGGCGGAGGAGCTGATCGCGTTCGTCTGCGCCGACCCCGGGGCGGGCGACGAGCGCGAACTGCGCGCCCTGGTCCGCGACGAGCTGCCCGGCTACATGGTGCCGTCCCGGATCCTGTCGGTGGAGCGCATCCCGCTGAACGCCAACGGGAAGGTCGACCGGCGGCGCCTGCTCGCCGAGCACGCCACCGCCGGGGCCGCCAATGCCGAACACACCACCGCCGGGGCCGCCAATGCCGAGCGCGTCACCGTCGACCCGGGGCCGGCGAACGGCGACTCGCTCACCGCGCGGATCCGCGCGATCTGGGCCGACGTGCTGCGCCGGCCCGACCTCGAACCGACCGACAACTTCTTCGACGTGGGCGGCAGCAGCTTCGCGCTGATCACCGTGCGGGAGCGGATGGCGGAGACCGGGCTGGAGCTCTCGGTCACCGACCTGTTCCGGCACGGCACGGTCGCCGCCTGCGCCGCGCACTTCCGGCAGGCACGGACCGCCGTGCCCGCCGACGACCGGACCGCGCTGCGCAAGCGCGGCCGTGACGAACTCGCCCGACGGCGCCGACTCAACAGGGGGCACGAGCATGTCTGACGAACAGGGACAGGAACAGGGACAGGGGTCGGGACAGGAACAGGGGCAGGACCGGATCGCGATCATCGGCATGGGGATCAGGCTCCCCGGCGCCGGACGCGACCTCGACCGCTACTGGCACGACATCGAGAACGGCGTCGAGTCGATCTCCTTCTTCTCGCGCGAGCAACTCCTCGGCTGGGGCGTCCCGGAGGAGGTCGCCGACAACCCCAACTTCATCCCGGCCCGCGCCGTCCTGGACGACTACGACCACTTCGACCACCGGCTGTTCGGCTACTCGCCGCAGGACGCCGTGCTGATGGACCCGCAGCAGCGGATCCTGCTCGAATGCGCCTGGGGCGCGCTGGAGCACGCGGGCTACCCGCCGATCGGCGCGGACGGCAACCGCACCGCGGTGTATGTCGGCACCGGGATGAACGTCTACCTGCTCGACATCCTGTGGCCGAACGCCCGCGCGGTGAAATCGGCCGGCGGACTGGGCGTGCTGACCTCCAGCGACAAGGACTACGCCGCCACCAGGATCGCCTACAAGCTCAACCTCCAGGGCGCGGCCTTCTCCGTGCAGACCGCGTGCTCCACCTCGCTGGTCGCCATCCACCTGGCGGTGCAGAGCCTGCTCACCTACGAGGCCGACATGGTGCTCGCCGGCGCCGCCTCCTCCGGCCCGCCCACCCGGCGCGGCCACTTCTACGCCCCCGGCGGCACCTTCTCCCGCGACGGCCACTGCCGCACCTTCGACGTCGCCGCCGACGGCACCGCGGACGCCGACGGCGGCGGCGTGCTGGTGCTCAAGCGCCTGGAGGACGCGATCCGGGACAACGACACCGTCCACGCGGTGATCGCCGGAACCGCCGCCGTCAACGACGGCGCCCGCAAGGCCGGGTTCACCGCGCCCGGCGTCGAGGGCCAGGCCACCACCATCCGCACCGCGCTCGCGGCCGGCGGCATCGACCCCGACACCATCGGGCTGATCGAGACCCACGGCACCGCGACCCCGCTCGGCGACCCGATCGAACTCGCCGCGCTGCGCTCGGTGTTCGGCACCGACCGGGGCGACCGCCCGAAGGCCGCCCTGGGCGCCCTCAAGTCCATCATGGGCCACCTGGACACCGCCGCCGGGGTCGCCGCCGTGATCAAGACCGTGCTCGCCCTGAAGCACCGCACCATCCCACCGGTGGGCCTGTTCACCGCGCCGAACCCGGCCCTCGAACTGGAGAAGTCGGTCTTCTGGGTGCCCGCCACCGCCACCGAGTGGCCGGCCATCGACGGCGTGCGCCGGGCCGGCGTCAGCTCCTTCGGCATCGGCGGCACCAACACCCACATCGTCCTGGAGGAGGCCCCGCCGGCCACCCGCCCGCGGCCCCGCCGCCCGGCGAGCGAACTGCTGCTGGTCTCGGCCAGGACGGAGGAGGCGGCCACCGAGAGCCTGGCCCGGGTGGACGCCTTCCTCGCCGACCTGCCGCCGGCCGAACTCGGCGACGTCGCCTACACGCTGCGCACC
>NZ_JZWY01000164.1:0-1342 GCF_000966955.1 Streptomyces sp. NRRL S-495 | reverse complement strand
TCGCCTACACGCTGCGCACCGGACGGACCGAGCTCCCCTGGCGCGGCTTCACCGTCCGGATGCCGGAGGAGGACCTCAAGCCGCTGCTGCCGGTGCGCCGCACCGACCCGCAGGCCGCCGAGCGCGGGGTCGCCTACCACCTCACCGGCGGCGGCCGACTGCCCGGCTGCGGGCACTGCTACCACATCGACCCCGACTTCCGCCGGATCATCGACCTCGGCTACGCCGCGCTGCGCCCGCTGGGCGAGGACACCGACCCGATGACCAAGGAGCGGGTGGGCCGGTTCGCCGTCGCGATGGCCTGGACCGACGCGCTGGGCCGCCGCGGCATCCGCCCGGTCGCCCTGACCGGCAACGGCCCCGGCGCGGTCGCCGCGGCCTGCACGGCCGGGGTGTTCGGCTTCGGGACCGGCATCGAGCTGGCCCTCGGCCGACGGCCGTCCGACTGGCGGCCGGCCGCACCCACCGCCCGGCTGTACTCCCCGGTCGACGGTGCGCCGGTCACCGCGGACCAGGCCGCCGACCCCGATTACTGGGCGAGCCGCTTCGACGAGCCCGGCGACGGCGCGTTCGCGCCGCCGGCCGTCGACCCCGAGCCGGCCGCCTGGCTGGAGGTCGGCACCCAGGTCTTCCCCCACCTCGGGGTCGAACTCCCCGAGATGAGCAGCGCCTACGACCGGATGCTGGCCGCGGTCGGCCTGCTCTGGCAGCTGGGGATCGGCGGCCCCTGGAACGAGGAGGGGGACCGCGGCCGCAGCCGCGTCCCCGCCCCCGGCTACCCGTTCGCCCCCACCCGGCACTACCTGGAGATCCCCGCCACCGCGAAGGAGAGGCACCTGTGATGAACCCTCGGACCGAGCAGGACTGGGTCGCCGAGTTCGAGCAGCTCTGGATGGAGGTCCTCGGTGTCGACGAGGTCCACGAGCACGACGACTTCTTCGACCTCGGCGGCCACTCGCTGAGCGCGCTGCGGCTGAGCACCCTGATCCGCCAGGAGCTCAACCGTCCTGTCGACCTCGCCGACGTGCTGCACAACCCCCGCTACGGCGACCTGCTGGCCGTGGCCGGCCGGGACGAGCCGGAGGCGGCGGCGCCCGAGGCGGCGGGGGCGGCGGGGGCCGAGGGCGGTCGGGCATGACCGTCGCCCCCGGGCGCGCCGCCGACTGGCTGCCACTGGTCGCCGAGGTACTCGGGCTGCCGGCCGACGAGGCCGGCGCCCGGTACCGGGCCGAGTCGTTCACGGCCCTGGGCGGATCCTCGCTCCAGGCGATCGCCCTCGGCGCCCACGGCCAGCGCCGGCTGTCCCGCGACGTCGAGGTCGCGGGACTGCTCGGCCCGGACC
>NZ_JZWY01000163.1:0-847 GCF_000966955.1 Streptomyces sp. NRRL S-495 | reverse complement strand
ACCTCGGGCGCTCCCGGGCCGCGCTGCGCGCCCTCACCGCCCGCCACGAATCGCTGCGCACGATGTTCACCGGCGAGCAGACCCCGTCCGGGGAGAAGCGGACCGTGCGACGGCTGGTGCTGCCCGCCTCCCACGAGCCGAGGCTGCTGCACCAGACCCTGCCCGCCGGGACGGACGCGGTGCGCGCGGTGCACGAGCTGTACGCGGCGCGCGCCGGGGAGCTGCTGCGCCCCTTCGAGCGGCCGCCCGTGGTGTTCGTCCGCACCCTCGCCGGTGCCGAGTCCCTGATCTCGGTGCTGGTGCACCACGCTCTGGCCGACGGCTGGAGCATCGGTGTGCTGTGGCGCGAGTTCGCCCGGCTGTACGAGGACGGACCGGGCGCGCTGCCCGGGACCGGGCCGTCGCCGGACTGGATCGGCACCCGGCTGGCCGCACGGGAGGCCTCGGGCGACCTGGCGGCGGCCATGGCCGGGGTGAGGCGGCGGCTGGACGGCGCCCCGCTGGTGGCGACCCTGCCCGGCGGACCCGATCCGGTCGGCACGGCAGGTGGGTCTGGTACCGACGGCGCCGGCGCCCGGCTGGTGTTCGAGCTGCCGGAGCAGGTGGCCGAGGGCGTGGACCGGCTGGCGCGGCTTAGCCGGACCACCGTCACCTCGGTGCTGCTCGCGGCGTGGTCGCTCGCCGCGGCCCGCCGGATCGGCACCACCGACCTGGTCCTCGGCGTGGCGGCCGCGGGCCGCTTCGAGGCCGGTATGGAGGACGTCGTCGGGCTCTGCACCCGGATCGTCCCGGTGCGCTGCCGGATCGACGGCGCCCGGCCGGTCACCGAGCACGTGCGGGCCACCGC
>NZ_JZWY01000162.1:0-2603 GCF_000966955.1 Streptomyces sp. NRRL S-495 | reverse complement strand
CGTGCGGGCCACCGCCGGTGCGCTCGCCGCCGCGCTCGCCGACGCCGACCTGCCGTTCGCCCAGGTGGTGACCGGCCTGGACGGCACCGTGGACGGGACCCGCAACCCGGTCGCGCAGCTCGGCTTCGCCGCCCACCACGAGCTGGTCCCCGACTCCTTCGGGACCGCGGGCGGCACCTGGCGGGTGTACGAGGGCCACTGCGCGGGTTCGGCCTTCGACGCCCTGCTGTACGTGCAGTCCTGGTCGCCGCGGCCCAGGCTCGCCATCGAGTACGCGACCTCGGCGCAGAGCGCCGCGGACATCGGCGAGCTGGCCGAGTCGCTGCAAGCCGTGCTGGCCGAGCTGGCGGAGCTCGCGGCGGAGCCGCAGGCCGCCGTGGAGCGGATCGCCGGGCTCTCCGTCGGCCAGCTGGCGCGGCTGCGGGAACTCGGCCTGGGCGCGGACTCCGCGACCGGCGACGACCTGTGGAGCCGGTTCGAGCGGCAGGTGCGGGAGCGTCCCGACGCGACCGCGGTGCTCGACCCCGACGCGGGCCACGCGCTGACCTACCGGCAGCTGCACGCGCACGCCCTGGACCAGGCCGAGCTGCTGCACGGGTGCGGGGTCCGCGCCGGTGACCGGGTGGTCCTGGAGCTGCCGAGGTCGGCGGCGGAGGCCGTGGCCGTCCTCGGCACCCTGCGCCTGGGCGCCGCCTGGGTGGCGGTGGACCCGGCCGCCCCGGCCGCCAGGCGCGCCCAGATCCGCGCCCAGATCGCGGGCGCCGTCGCGGCCGCCGCCCGGATCGGCGGGGCGGCGGACGATCCGGCCTTCGCCGGCGTCCCCCGGTGCGAGCAGGCCGGTCCCGGCCGGGCGCTCCCGGCGGGGCGGCCCGCCGGGGCGGGACCCGGGCCCGCGCCGCACCGGCCGGAGCCGGCCCGGGCGGCCTACGTCTCTTTCACCTCGGGCACCACCGGTGTCCCCAAGGGCGTGGTGGTCCCGCACCGCGCGGTGCTGCGCCTGGTGGACGACGCGGACCTGTTCGCCGACGCGGAGTTGTCCGCCGACGGGTCGGGGGCGGCGATGCTGCGGCTGTCCCCGCTGGCCTTCGACGCCTCCACGCTGGAGCTGCTGGTGCCGCTGGCGAGCGGGACGACCGTGGTGGTCCACCCGCCCGCCGAGCCCACGCCCGACAGCCTGGCCCGGTTCCTTCCCGCCGCGGGCGTGACCCACGCTTGGCTGACGGCGGGCCTGTTCCACCTGGTGGCCGACCACCGGCCGGAGGCGCTGCGCGGGCTGCGCCAGGTGTTCACCGGCGGCGGGGTGGTCTCACCGGCGCACGTCCGGCGGGTCCTCGAACAGTCGCCCGGACTGCGGGTCACCAACGGCTACGGGCCCACCGAGAACACCACGTTCACCACGGTCTGCCACGTCGAGGGCGTGGCCGAGGTGTCCGACCCGTTCCCGATCGGCCGCCCGGTGCACGGCACCGGCGTGTGGATCACCGGCCCGGACGGGCGGCTGGTGCCGCCCGGGGCGGTGGGTGAACTGCGGGCCACCGGCGCGGGACTGGCCGACGGCTACCTGGGCGACCCGGACCGCACGGCGCAGTCCTTCGGTGGGCGGGCCGGTGGGCGGGCCGGTGGGCGTGACGGCGAGGGGGGAGGCGAGCGCGAGTACCGCACCGGCGACCTGGCCCGCTGGGGCGCGGACGGGCGGCTGCTCTTCCTGGGCCGCGTCGACCGGCAGCTGAAGATCGCCGGGTACCGGATCGAGCCGGTCGCCGTCGAGCGGCGGATCAAGGAGCAGGACGGGGTGCTGGACGCCGTCGTCCTGCTGGCCGGCGAGCGGCTCTGCGCGGCGGTCAAGGTCGACGGCGGCGTTCTGGACCGGGTGCGGGCGGCGGTCGAGCCGGTGCTGGCCCCCTACGAGCGTCCGCAGCGCTGGCTGGCGGTGGCGCGGTTCCCGCTGGACCGCAACGGAAAGGTCGACCTGCGGGCCCTCGGCGCGCTGTTCGCCCCGGCGCCCGGGCCGGAGCCCGTCGCCGCTGTCGAGCCGGCTGCCGTCGCGGCACCCGTCACCGCCGGCGAGCCGGTTGCCACTGTCGGGGCCGACACGGTGGACCGGGTCACGGACGACGCCGAGGAGCTGATCCGTGACGTGTGGACCGAGGTGCTCGGGACCGACGACTTCGGCTTCGACGAGGCCTTCTTCGACGTCGGCGGCGACTCGCTCACCCTCGCCATGGTCCGGACCCGGCTGGAGCGGCGGTGGGGCGCCCGGCCGATTGCCCTCGCAGAGCTGTACCGGTACCCCACCGTCCAGGCCCTTGCCCAACATCTGCGAACGACATGACGACACGACGGGGGTGATGAGATGAGCGACGAAATGAGTGACGAGCTCAGCGGCGGGCGGAGTCAGGACATCGCGATCGTCGGAATGGCCGGCCGGTTCCCCGGCGCGGCCGACCTCGACGAGTACTGGAACGGCCTGCTCTCCGGACAGGTGGCGGTCGCCCGGCTGTCCCGCGAGGAACTGCTGGCGGCCGGGGTGCCCGCCGCCGACCTGGACGACCCGGCCTACGTGCCGGCCCGCGGCCTGCTCGCAGGACCGGAGCTGTTCGACG
>NZ_JZWY01000161.1:0-15022 GCF_000966955.1 Streptomyces sp. NRRL S-495 | reverse complement strand
ACCGGAGCTGTTCGACGCCGAGTTCTTCGGCATCCCGCCGCGGGAGGCCGACCTGATGGACCCGCAGCACCGACTGCTGCTGGAGACCGCCTGGGAGGCCCTGGAGAGCGGTGGACTGATCACCGACCGGCCCCCGGGCCGGGTCGGCGTGTTCGCCGGCTCCGGATTCAACTACTACCTGCAACAGCAGGTCCTGGCCGACCCGGAACTCCTGGCCGAACAGGGACTGCTGTCCGTGGTGCTCGCCAACGAGAAGGACCACCTCGCGGCCCGGATCGCCTACCGGCTGGGCCTGAACGGGCCCGCGATCGGCGTCCAGACCGCCTGCTCCACCTCGCTGGTCGCCGTGCACCTGGCCTGCCAGAGCCTGCGCACCGGGGACTCGGACCTCGCCCTGGCCGGCGGTGTCGACCTGGAGTTCCCGCAACGGGCCGGCTACCGCTACGAGCCCAAGGGCATCATGTCGCCCGACGGTTCCTGCCGTCCGTTCGACGCCGCCGCCAACGGCACCGTGCCGGGCAGCGGCGTCGGCATGGTCGTCCTCAAACGGGCCGCGGACGCCCGCCGCGACGGCGACCGGGTCCACGCGCTGATCTCCGGTTCGGCCGTCAACAACGACGGTGCGGCGAAGGTCGGTTACACCGCCCCGGGTGTCGCCGGCCAGGTCGACGTGCTCGCCCGCGCCTACGCGGCCGCCGGCGTCGACCCGTCGACGATCGGCTACCTGGAGGCGCACGGTACGGCCACCGAGGTCGGCGACGCCATCGAACTGTCCGCGCTGCGCGAGGTGTTCGGCGACGGCCGGGGCACCTGCTCGCTCGGCTCGGTCAAGGCGAACATCGGACACCTGTCGGCCGCCGCCGGCGTGGCCGGCCTCATCAAGGCCGCCCTCGCCCTGCACCACCGGCGGATCCCGCCGCTCGCCGGCCTCGACCGGCCCAGGGTCGAACTCATCGACCCCGCATCGCCGTTCACTGTCGACACGGTCGCCCGGGAGTGGACCGTTTCGGACGGCCGGCCGCGCCGGGCCGCCGTCAGCTCCTTCGGCCTCGGCGGGACCAACGTCCACGTGGTGCTCACCGAGGTACCCGCCGACCCGGCGCCGCCCACCCCGAACGCCCCGGACGTCGTCCTGGTCTCCGCCCCCACCGAACCGGCCCTGCGCAGCGCCGCCGAACGCCTCGCCCGCCACCTCGCCGACCACCCCGGCCTCCCGCTGCCCGACGTCGCCATGACCACCCAGCAGCACCGCCGGCACTTCGCCCACCGGATCGCCGTCGCCGCGCCCGACCCGGCCGGCGCGGCCCGCGCCCTGGCCGGCGCACCCGTGCGCACCGCGCTGCGCCGGCCCGAAGTGGTCTTCCTGCTCCCCGGCCAGGGCGCCGAAGCACCCGGCATGGCCGAGTGGGCCTACCGCCGCTACCCGTCCTTCGCCGCCGACATCGACCGCGGCAGCGAGCTGGCCCGGCACCTCCTCGGCGTGGACCTGCGCGACCTGCTGGTCGACCGGGACCCGCAGGGCCTGATCCACCGCACCGACCTCACCCAGCCCGCCCTGGTGCTGCACGAGTACGCGCTGGGACGGCTGCTCGGCTCCTTCGGGGTCCGGCCCGCCGCCCTGCTCGGGCACTCGGTGGGGGAGTACGCGGCGGCGTGCCTGGCCGGCGAACTGGGGCTGGCCGACGCGCTGCGCCTGGTCGCGGAGCGGGGCAGGTTGATGCTGCGGGCCCCCGAGGGCGGCATGGTCGTTGTGCTCGCGGCACCGGCCGTGGTGCGCGGAGAACTCGCCGACTTGGACGAGCTCGACGTCGCCGCGGTGAACGCGCCGGAGGTGGTCGTGGTGTCCGGCCCGGCCGACCCGCTGACCCGGCTGCGCGCCAGGCTGGACGCCGCCGGCATCCAGCACCGGGTGCTGCCCACCGAGCGGGCCTTCCACTCCCGGATGATGGCCGGGGCCGCCGCCGCGCTGGACACGGTGGCCGCGACGGTCGAGGCCAAGCCGGGCGAGGTCGACGTGATCAGCACCGTCAGCGGCCGGGCGCTGCCCGCCGGCGGGCTCCGGCCGGCCGGCTACTGGGCGGAGCAACTGCGCAGCCCCGTCCGCTACCAGGACGCGGTGGTCACGGCGGCGGCCCGCGGCCGGGCGGTCCTCGTCGAGGTCGGCCCGGGCAGCGGTCTGATCGGCAGCGCCCGGCAGATCCCCGAGGCCCGGCGAACGCCCGTGGTGGCGCTGCAGCCGCGCCGCGGCGACCTGCTGAGCGGGCTCGGCGCGCTGTGGGCCTCGGGCGTCGAGCTGGACTGGGCGGCGGTGCGCGCGGGGGCTCCGGCGGTCCGGGCGCCACTGCCCGCCCGGCTCTTCGCCGCCGAACGCCACTGGCTGGACACGCCTGCGTCCCAGGAGAATGTGGCCCCGGTGTCCGCCCCGGCCTCCGTCCCGGTCCAGGCCGCGGACGACGAGGACCGGACCGTGCAACAGATCGTGGAGATCTGGCGCTCACTGCTCGGGGTGCCCACCGTCGGGGCCGACTCCGACTTCTTCACGCTCGGCGGGGAGTCGCTGCTCTTCATCCGAATGATCGCCCAGGTGCAGCGCCGTTTCGGCGTCCCGGTCCGGATCGCCGAGCTGGCCGACGCGCCGACCCCGCGGGCGATCGCCGCCCACGTGATCGGCGGGTGACCCCGTCCCGGTGCGCAGTCCCGGTGTGCGGTCCGCCGCACACCGGGACGGCCTCCGTCGCACATAGCTAAATGATCGACATATCTAAATCAATGATCTATGGTTCCGGCATGGCAGACCGTCAACTGCAGGAGCCGGCGAGGCTCGTACTCACCGCTTTGGCCGACGAGCCCCGGCACGGCTACGCGATCCTCCAGGAAGTCCTGGCGATCACCGAAGGCCGCACCAGGATGCTCACCGGCACCCTCTACACGGCCCTGGACCGCCTGCTCCACCAGGGCCTCATCCGGATCGCCCACGAGGAGGTCGTGGCCGGACGGCTGCGCCGCAGCTTCGCGCTGACCGAGCAGGGCCGACACACACTGACCGAGGAGACGCAACGGCTGCGCGCCGGAGTGGCGGAGGCCGAGCGCCGGCTCGCCCTCGGCGCCCCCCGGCCCACGCTGCGCACGAACTGGGGGACGGCATGACCGACGAGCACACCTCGCTTCCCGCCCTGCTGTGCAGGCTTCCCCTCGCCGGCCTCTACCCGGCCGAGTACCGGGCCGCGCACGGCGAGGAGATCAAGGCGGTCCTCGCCGACGCCGTCCAGCACGCCGGCCCCCGCACCGCCCTGCGCGAGTGGGCCGCCCTCGCCGCCCACGCCGTGCGACTGCGCACCCGCCTCAGCTCGAGCGATCCGGCGGGCAGGATCCTCGCCGGTGCCGCGCCGTCCCTGCTGGCCGGCGGTGCCGCCCTGAGCGTGCTCCACCTGTTGTTCGGCGCCCTTCCTGCCGGTCCCGACGCGCACTGGGCGATGGGCGCCGCGCAGAGCGCACCCTGGATTCTCGCCCTGCTGTGTGTCGCCCTCGGCCGCTGGGCCCCGGCCCGGGCCCTGCTCCTGCTGGCGGCTCTGTTCCAGCCCGCCACGTCGTTCACCGAGAATCCCGAACTTCCCGGTCTCTGGGCCCTCACGGCCGTCCTGGTGCTGATCGCACCGCCCGACGCCGTCGACCTCTCCCGACGGGGCCGCTCCTGGGCGATCGGCTCCGCCGCCGCCGTCGCGCTGCCGCTGAGCGGACTCGCCGTCCTGTGGCTCGACACCCGGCCCGAGGACTACCCCCACCTCGTCTTCCCGCCCCTCCAGCAGGCCCTGCTCGACCTCTCCCCGGCCTGGCCGGCCCTCGTCCTGAGCCTCGCCCACCTCCTGCGCCTCGCCAGGCCGAACACCGACCCCCTGCACGCCGGCGGCATCGCCCTGGCCGTCCTGCCCTGGACGCTCACCATCGCCCCACCCCTCCACAGCAGCACCGCGACCGACCCACTCGACCTGCTCCGCAACACCGGCCTGGCCCTCGCCGTCCTGGCCACCGCCACCACCATCGGCCTCGAACGCCGCCACCCCCGGCGCACCCGCCCCAGCGAGCCGGACGCACCACGGGCATCCGGCCCAACGGCCTGACCAGGGGGAGCCGACACCGTGCCTGAGCCCGCCTGCGGGCGATCACGCAGCAGGCGGGCTCCAGGGCGGCCGGCCTCGTGGTTCTCCCGGCGAACCAGAAGTCTGTCCGAACGGATCCAGGCCGTTGGCGCGCTCGACCACCTGGTGGACCTGACAATCCGTCCGGCTCACCACCAGCCCGGTCGGCCCGGATCCGTGGCTGATCCCTAGGCGGCTTCGCTTCCCGGACCGGTCATGGCGGGTGACGGGTCGAGGAACTGGTCGAGGTCGGGTGACATCCGAATGCTGTCGCGGGTGGGTGGGGTCATGGTGGGGGCGGTTCCCAGGGCGGAGTAGGTCACGGTGACGGCTTTGTCCTCGCCGTCGTTGGCGCCGAACTCGCGGAACCGGAGGAGTTCCTGCTTGGCGTTGAGCCAGAAGTCGAGGGTGTATGTCTCGCCGCCCTTCTTGAGGGTCGACTCGACGTGGGGGCGGTGTTCCTCGGTGAGGTCGGGTATCGCGCCCAGCACGGCCGTGACGTCCGTGACGGCGCGGTAGTGCGTGACCTCGGCGCCGTCGAGCTTCTCGGTCCCGACCGTGCTGAGCCGGCCCGTGGTGGCCAGGGTCAGCTGATTCACCGGGTCCATCGCCATGGCCAGCTGCGGGTAGAAGGGCCGGCGCCACATGAGGAAGGGCGTCTTCACCCAGAAGACCTGTTCGCCGACGCCCGCCGCGGCCTGCTCCGTGGGGCCCAGGTAGGCCTCGTTGCCCACCAGCCGGACTCTGATCCGGGTGTTCGGGGCGTCGGTCAGGTACTCGATCGCGGCCGGGCCGGTCGCCCAGTTGGCGAAGCCCGTGCCGGGTTTGGCTTCCAGGCCGTCCGGCGCGGACAGGGTGTACCGGGCACTGCCTGCCTTGCGCATGACCTCGGCCGACGCCGCCAGCGCGGCCTTGGGATCGGTGGCGGCCGCCGTGCCCGCCGCAACCGCACTGCTCGGTACCGCGCCGGCCGTCACCCCGCCGCCCGAGGTGGTGGCCGCCGGCGACGGTCCGCCTCCGCTGTCACCACCGGCCGCCTCCGCTGTCACCACCGGCGCCGCCGCAGGCGGTGAGACCGCCGACCAGTACGGCCAGCGTGACGGTCACGACGGCGGAACGCGCTCCGCGCATGGAGACTCCCTGTGGGCCCGAACTTCCCTGATGCTGCCGGGCGCAGACTCTAATGGATCATCAGGTCGACTTCTCAACCGGTTTTCTCACCATCCGGGCGCTCGCTTCGGTCACGGTCCGCCGATCTGCCGACGGCCCGGAGCTCGTCGACCGCCCTGTTCCGGGAGTGCAGTCCCGGAGCAGGGCCGACCGCCCGCACGTTGCCGTCTTGCCGCGCCGCGGGGTGGTGCCGTCACAGGTCCGAGGCGTCGATCCAACAGATCGTCGCTATCAGATCGGGAGCCTTGTCGGTCGCCTCGGCTGCCAGAAGTGCCCAGTCCCGGCAATCGGCAACGATCCGGGCCCAGGGCAAGCGGCGGTCGACGTCCCAGTCGATGCCTGGGCCGTGACCTCCGTGGACCCCGTTGCCCTGCTTTATCCGCCAAACCTGGAAATAGAGCACCGCCTGATCGTGAGCGGCGAGATCCTCGATGACTTCGGCGAGGCGAGCCGTCGGCCATGACGGATCCAGGATGTCCGGCGAGGCCCGGAGGGCGGCGGTCCGAGGCGGGAGGACGGGCTCGCGGGCGCCGAGGTCCGTCAGCGCCCAGCGAAGTGCCACTCNCANCGAAGTGCCACTCCTTCGCTGTCGTCGGGGGCCTCGCCTCGCTGGCGGAAGGCTTCGTAGGCATGTCGAAGCGCCGGCACGGCATGCTGGACGCCCAGATCCGCCAGGGCTTCGGCCGCCCATTGGCGGACGGTGGCGTTCGCGTTGTCGAGCAGGTCGATCAGCACGTCTCCCGGCCGCGGATCCTTCAGCGCGGTGAAGACCTCGATGGCGCAGAGCTGCCCGAACGCCCCGAGGCGAGGTGTCGTCGCCATCAACTCGACCAGCACGTCCGGCCCCATGGCGATCAGCGCATGCTGGGCGTCCTCCGCCACCGCGCTCGAATCCGCATCGAGCTCGTCGACCCGCTGAGCAACCGTGCTGTCCATGGCCACGAAGTCTGGCTCACTCCATGCACCACGACCAGTCAATAAACGGGCCCGCCCGCGCTGCGCACCGGTGGACGTCAGCCTGCCGGGGGCCGCCGGACGGCGCGCAGGAGTTCGGCTCCCTCCGAGTCCGAGGTCTGAAGGGTGTCGTCGGTGTCCAGGACGTCGGGTACCGCGACCAGGAGCTCGTGGAGGAAGTCGTGGTGCCCCTCCGGCGTCGGCGCCGTGTGGTTCAGCGGATAGACCCCGAATTGCAGGTAGTGCAGGGTCTTGCGCATCATCTGGGCCGGCGAGCAGACCGAGACGAGGGTGCCGAAGCCCCCGTCCCTGAAGTACGAGGCGGCGACGAAGCACTCGTCCGCCGAACCGTAGACGCCGGCGTCGCCCTTGTAGCGCGCGTTGAGGTCGTCGCCGTGGACGGCCGAGGACGGTACGCCGAGCTTCTCCAGGAAGTCCCCGCCGGCCCGGCTGAGGCTGCTCTCGTCCTCCACCCCGAGGTGGCGGTGCCGACTGCCCGGCACGTAGACCTCCACCGGGCGTCCGGCCTTCAGGTATCCCTGGAAGAGTTCGTGGCCGCGCCGTAGCCGGGCCGCGAACTCCTCGCCGGGCGTGCCGCCTTCGGCCAGCGGGTGCTGGGCCGCCACCTCGATCAGCACGCCCGGAAGGTGCCGGCGGGTCCGCATGAAGGCCTGGGCCGAAAGGAGTCGCTCGCGCCACCGCTCGGCCGCGGCGGGGGAGAGGAGGGGTGTCGTGTCTCGCATGTCCATCGCAGCTCGCCTCACGTGATCGTCCTCACTTCTCCGCGCTCCTGGACGATGGCCCAGGTCCGGTCGAAGTGCTTCCAGCAGGCGTCGATCAGACCGAACTCCTCGGTCCCGCGCAGTTCCAGGGACGGGGTCTCCGGGGCCCTCGCCGGCGGCAGGGTCAGGGTGATCCATCCCCAGGTCCGGTCGCACAGAATCATCGTGGACCGCAGGTGCGTGGTGAAGAACCCGATCTCGGCCGATCCAGCGGCCGAGCCGGCGGCAGATCCGGCGGCCGTGCTGCGCGCCCGGGCCTCGCGGACGATCGCCCGCAGCCGCGCCTCCACCTCGCGGACCTCGGCCGCGATCGGCGAGCGCTCGTCCCACAGCGACTCGGACTCGTCGACGTCGGCGAGGAACTGGCCGTCGGAGACCGGTACCAGGACGCGGAGCCGGGCCCCGGCCACGAGCGCCTTCGTCAGGTAGGGCGTCTGGATCTCGATCAGCCGCTTCCCGCTGGTGGACATGATCCCGATCGACGCGGCCTTCCCGAGGTTCTCGCTCAGGGCGTTGCCGGCCTGCCCGTCCACGCTGATCCGGGCCACACCGATCTGCGTCCCCGGCGCCACCAGGTTCTGCCATTCGGCGGAGAAGGTGTGAGCGGTCGAGTTGCCCCTGACCCAGCCGGGCTGGGGATTGTGCCGGACGGCCAGCCGCAGCGACCTGGTGACATCGCTGCGCAGGCCGGAGACGGTGCGCCAGGGCCGCCAGAGCCGCTCGCCGCGCACCTTCTCCCGGAAGACGGCGAGCCGCTCGGTGTCCTCCGGTGTCGGCTGCCAGCTGTCCGTGTGCAGTTCGGCGGGATCGGAGTGGACGAACACCAGGATGGGCTTGCCCAGCGAGCGGGCGTGGTCGTACTCCCGTTCGGTGAAGCTGACGGTCCCTCCGTTGAGGTCCCCGTATCGCGCCCCGAGGATGAGGACGAGGTAGTCGCAGTCGTTGATCACCCGCGCGACGACGTCCCAGGCGCCCTCCGAGCGTGCGTCGAACAGCTCCATGCCGGAGGGGATGTACCCCTCGGTGACCAGCTCGTCGATGACGGCCTCGCGGTGCTGCCGCAGGTCGAGGCTGGTCGAGCTGACGAACACCTGGTAGCGGCGCTCGTCAGGAGCCTCGGGCGCCGGCTGGGCCGCGCCCGACGGTGCCGGGGCGCCGGAGCGGGGTTCGGGCTCCGCGGGCCCGTAGTAGTTGAAGTTGTTCGTCACGGTGCTGCGTGAGCCGATGGCGTTGCCGGCGACGTCGGCCCCGGCGCCGACCCCGCCGCCGCGGACCTCCACGTGCTCGGCCGGCCGTTCTGGTTCGGCCGGGTCCGGTTGCCCGCGCCGCCGGAAGCGCCCGCCCGCCATCAGCTGGTCACCTCGCCGCCCTCGCCCAGCGCGTTCCCGGCGACATCGCTCCCGGCGGCCACCGCCCCCTCGCCCTGGGCGGACACGGTCCGCCCAGGCCCGGGGGCGGGCACACCGAGTGGGCTCGCCAGGGACACCCCGGTGACCCTGCTGTCGGCACCGATCGCGTTGCCGATCACGCTCCCCCCGGCAGCAACCGCACCGCGTCCACCGGCCCGGACGGCAGCACCCCCGCCCTGCCGCAGCGCGAAGACCGAGGCGACCAGCCCGGCGAGCCCGACGACCGCCCCGACAACGGCACTCGCGCGCTCCGCCCCGGCGGCGTCCCCGAGGACCGCCCACAGGGCCAGGGCGACTGCAACACCTGTACATACCAGTGCTGTTGACCAGAACAGCAGGCGCATGTGCGATGCCCCCCATCACAGCGACAACCCGTAGAACGGTACTACCCGGCCCCCGTCCGAACCACGCTCCGGGGTCGCCTTCCGGGTGGATCCTCCGACCGGTCACTCCTCGGTGAGGGGCCACCACCAGAGGCTGCCGGAGATCGGCGGAAGGCGGACCGGCGGTGCGGGGCGGCGGTCGGTGAGCGGGTGCGGTCGGCCGGCGGGCGTGCCCGGGGCGCGGAAGCGGTCGGTCCCGGCCGTCCAGTCGAGTTGGCCCCGGATGCTGGAGGCGAGGTTGGCGAGCAGTGCCCGTAGGGCGGGTCCGGCGGTGGCCGCCGTACGATCGCGCAACCGCAGGAACCGGGCGAGGACCTCGTCGCGCAGCCCGATCCCGAGTCGGACAGCCTCGGCGGGCGCGCAGCCGAGCGACCGCGCGAGGACATCGGGCAGGTTGACGTGGTCGAGCGTGGCCGCGGCGTGGTCGCGGGCGTACCCGTAGAGGTCGTTGTCCCAACCGGTGACCAGGTTGGTCATGTCGATGAGCGCCCGTACGGGCGGCCGGTCGAGTTCGGCCGGTGCGGGTTCGGCACCGTCCGTCACGGCGAGGACGTCGGCGATGGGCACGAACCAGGTGGTCGCCCGGCGGTGGCGCAGGTACGCGTCCAGGTCGGGGACGAGCCGGCTCCGGGAAAGGTGTTCGTCCAGGTTGGCGGTGAGGCTCTCGTCGATCGCACGGGCCAGGTGGCCGCTCAGGCCGGGGGAGGCCAGTGCGGCGTGGGAGGACAGCGTCCGCTGGAGGGCCTGGCCGATCGGGTCGGTGCTGGGGGTGCGGGTGTGCGCGGCTGCGCGCAGGACGGCGGTGCGATCGGCCAGTCCAGGATCCGAGCCCGGGCTGTCGTACAGGTCGTCGAGCACGAAGGTGAGGGTGAGGAGGTCGGTGAGGACGAGGAGGCCCGGTACCGTGGCGCGCGGCGCGAAGCGGGCGGCCAGTTCGCCGATCCGCTGACGGGCCAACGCGGCCCGCCGACCGGTTTCGGGGGCACTCCGGAGGCCGTCATCCAGGTGACCTGGTGCTCCTGGGTGAGCCGGTGGTCGGGGTGCAGCGCGGGTGGGAGCGGGCACCAGAACGGTGGGATCAGCAGCGGACGCGTCATCGGCGGGTACCTCCTCAGCGACGGGCGACGGCGGCGACGAGGGCGGCGAGCCCGCGACAGGTGAGAGCGTGGTTCTGGGCCGGAACGTCGGAGAGGAACGGCCGCGGCCCGAACATGGCCGGACCCGGTTCGGGCCAGTCGCCCTGGCCACGCCGGCTCTCCACGAGGAACCGCAGCGCCCCGACGAGCGCGCCCGGCGGGACCGGGCGGAGGCTGTGCAGCAGCGCGGTGACGGCGAGCGCGGTCGCCGTCGGGCTGGCCGAGTCCTCGCCGTCCAGCCGCGGCCAGCCACCCTCCGGGCGCTGGGTGGCGGTCAGTCGTGCGGCCTCCCGCGCGAGCTCCGGGGAGTCCCTGCCGAGCAGCGGAGCGACCTCGGCGGCCGGGTAGGCGGGGTAGCCGTACCAGTCGGCCTGCCAGCGTCCGTCCGCCCGGTGGCGCTCGACCAGCCAGCGCCGGGCGGGGGCGGTGTCGGGGCTTCCGTCGCCCGTGCGACGGTGGGAGTCGACACCTGCGGCGAGGTGGGCGACGACGTCCTGCGCCGGAGAGTCGTCGGCGGACTGCCAGGTCGTCCAGAGCCCGTCCGGCCGCTGCCGCGTCGCGGCGTACGCGCGGGCCGCCGGCCATACCCGGGAGCCCTGCGGGGAGCGGGCCAGGGCGAGCAGCACCGTGCCGGTGGTGTCGTTGTCGGAGGCCAGCCCCCGGCCCGCGACGAGGGGTGACATGCTGCCCCAGCCACCGTCCTGACCCTGCGTGTGCTCCAGGAAGGACAGTGCCGCGGGCAGTGCACGGGCGTCGAAGCCGGGGCGGCCGCGCAGGCAGCGGACCATCAGGGCGGTGTCCCACACGTCGAAGGTGCCCAGGCCCCAGCCGGATTGCGGATCCCGGGACCGGCGGAGCTGTGCGGCCGCCGCACGCACGGCCGGGTGGCCCGGGGCCGCGCAGGTGAGGGCCAGGCAGGCCACGGCGGTGGTCAACGCCATCGCGTGGAAGGACCCGTCACCCGCCTGCTCGGCCTCCAGCGCCCGTAGCACTCGCGGTGGCGCCGGCCGGCCGAGTGCCTGGTGGGCGAGGAGTTCGGCGGCCAGCAGTACCGTACGTTGCCAGCCCTTCAGTCCTGCGCCCCGCTCCGGCCCGAGGGCGTCGACCGCCGTCCCCAGCAGCCGCCCGGGGTCGGCGCCGGGCGCGCCGGCCGCGACGGCGACGGTGTGCAGGAGAATCTGACGGCGGGCCAACGCCGCGTCCTCCGGCGGTGGTTCGGCCAGAGGCGGGGGTCGGGACGGTCGCAGGGCGAGGGCGAGCAGCCAGCGGTCCGCCGCCGCGACCGCCGGATGGTGCTCCTGGACCTCGGCCCGCTCGGCCAGCCACCGCAGGGCCTCCGCCGGTACCGAGCCAGGGCCTTCGGCCTGCCGCAGGGCGAGGACCGCCACGGCGGTCTCCAGGATGCGCGGCCCGGCGGGCACCGCCCAGGAGCCGTCGGGGCGCTGGGACGCGACGGCGTGGGCGACCGCCGCCGACAGCGCCTCCCGGGCCCTCCGCTCCAATCCCGGCCCACCGTCTCCGTGCAGGAACATCCGTCTCCTCCGCCGTCGCGCGCTGTCGCCCCGGGTCAATGTCCCGAATCCGAGGGCCCGAATGCAGGCGCGTGCGGGGGCGTGATGGGGTGCGGTGCTCCGTTCGTGTGCGCCTGGCCGCGCCGTGGTGTGCGCGCCGGGCCACCGGGTCGATGGCTCGGTCTTTTCCCGTCAACTGAGCAGTCGGAGCGACAAATTGGTGGTGCATCGGATCGGATCGGGTCGTTCGGGGACGGATCCGACGCGCGCCCTGTCCCGGCAAAGGGAAGGTAAAGGAAAGTGGTCTGAACCTCTTGACTGACTGGTCTGGACCTTTCTAGTCTCGCCGAAGCACCCTGCGGCGGACGTCGCGCAGCGTGCGGTCACGGACTCCCCACCCCTGTCCGCCCCCACGTCGAGGAGCCCTCTCTTGCTGACTCGCTTCGCCCTGCCCACAAAGAGGTTGAGAGCCGCCGCGGCCGGCCTGACCGCGCTCGCCCTGCCGCTGGTCGCCGTCGTCGGCCTGTCCACCCCCGCCCAGGCCGCCACCTCGGCCACCGCCGCCTTCGCCAAGGGCTCCGACTGGGGCTCCGGGTTCGACGGCAAGTGGACGGTGAAGAACACCGGAACCACCACGCTCACGTCCTGGACGATCGAGTGGGACTTCCCCGCCGGCACGAGCGTCGCCTCCGCCTGGGACGCCACGGTCACCAGCGCCGGCAACCACTGGACCGCCAAGGACAAGGGCTGGAACGGTACCCTCGCCCCCGGCGCCTCGGTGACCTTCGGCTTCAACGGTGCGGGCCCCGGCGCACCCAGCGGCTGCAAGCTCAACGGCGCCTCCTGCGACGGCACCGACCTGCCCGGCAACCAGGCGCCGTCCGCGCCGGGCACCCCGGTCGGCTCCGACATCACCGACACCTCGCTGAAGGTGTCGTGGACCGCCGCCACCGACGACACCGGCATCAAGAACTACGACGTCCTGCGCAACGGCACCAAGGTCGCCACGGTGACCGGCCTCACCTACAGCGACAGCAACCTCACCGCGGGCACGAGTTACACCTACACCGTCGTCGCCCGCGACACCGCCGACCTGACCGGCCCCGCCAGTGCTCCCGGCACCGTGCGCACCACCGGCGGCGACATCGTCACCGGCGACCAGGTCAAGCTCGGCTACTTCACCAACTGGGGCGTCTACGGCCGCAACTACCATGTGAAGAACCTGGTGACCTCCGGCTCCGCCGCGAAGATCACCCACATCAACTACGCCTTCGGCAACGTCCAGAACGGCAAGTGCACCATCGGCGACGCCTACGCCGACTACGAGCGCGCCTACACCGCGGACCTCTCCGTCGACGGTGTCGCGGACACCTGGGACCAGCCGCTGCGCGGCAGCTTCAACCAGCTGCGCGAACTCAAGCGCCTCTACCCGCACATCAAGGTGATCTGGTCCTTCGGCGGCTGGACCTGGTCCGGCGGCTTCGGCCAGGCCGTGCAGAACCCGGCCGCGTTCGCCAAGTCCTGCCACGACCTGGTCGAGGACCCGCGCTGGGCCGACGTCTTCGACGGCATCGACCTCGACTGGGAGTACCCGAACGCCTGCGGCCTGACCTGCGACACCAGCGGCGCCGACTCGTTCAAGAAGATGGTCCAGGCCATGCGCACCGAGTTCGGCAAAGACCTGGTCACGGTGGCGGTCTCCGCCGACGCCTCGCAGGGCGGCAACATCGACAAGGCCGACTACGCGGCCGGTGCGCCGTACCTCGACTGGTTCAACGTCATGACGTACGACTTCTTCGGCGCCTGGGCGGCGAAGGGCCCGACCGCCCCGCACTCCCCGCTCACCGCCTACGACGGCATCCCGAAGGCCGGCTTCACCTCGGCCGAGGCCATCGCCAAGTACCGGTCGATCGGTGTGCCCGCCTCCAAGCTGCTGCTGGGCATCGGCTTCTACGGCCGCGGCTGGACCGGCGTGACCCAGTCCGCCCCGGGCGGCACCGCCACCGGCGCGGCGGCCGGCACCTACGAGACCGGCATCGAGGACTACAAGGTCCTCAAGAACACCTGCCCCGCCACCGGCACGGTCGCCGGCACCGCCTACGCCCACTGCGGGACCAACTGGTGGAGCTACGACACCCCGGCCACCATCACCGCCAAGATGGCGTGGGCCAAGGGGCCGAACCTGCGCGGCGCCTTCTTCTGGGAGTTCAGCGGCGACACCGCCAACGGCGAGCTGGTGAACGCGATCCACACCGGCCTCAAGTAGCACCGCACCACCCGCACGACCCGCGCCACCCGCACGACCGCTCGCAGCGGCCCGCCGTCCCCGGCGGGCCGCTGTCGGCGTTTCAGCGCCGAGGTACCGGCGTCACGTTCCCGAGCCGGCCGCCGTAGGTGAGGTCCATCGAAATCCTGTGACGGCGTCGGAGGGGTGCGGCCCGCGTGCCGACCGGTTCACCGGACGACGAGGACCCGGCGCCCGCGGGTGTGGCCGGCGCGGCTGTCGATGTGGGCGGCTGCGGCTTCGGCGAGCGGGTACGACTTCTCGACGGGGATGTGGAGCCTTCCTCGTGAGACGAGGTCCGCGGCCGTGGTGAGTGCCTCCGGCACGCTCCCGGCCGTGCCCGAGAAGCGGACGCCGTGATCGGGTGCGCCGAGATCGGCGATGGAGATCACCTTCCTTGCGTCGCCGGTGAGTTCGACGAGTTCGGGGATCACGCCCGAGCCGGCCAGGTCGAGGGCGGCGTCGACGCGGCCGAGCCCGCGTACCCGGTCCGGCCAGCCCTCGTCGTAGGTGGTGGCGAGGGCGCCCAGGCTCCGCAGGTAGTCCTGGTTGCGGGCCCCGGCCGTGCCGACGACGCGGATGCCGCGGTCGCGGGCGATCTGCAGGACGGCCGAGCCGACCCCGCCGGCCGCGCCGCTGACCAGCAGGGTCTGCCCCGGGCGGACGCCCACCTCGCCCAGGATCCGCAGCGCGGTCTCGACCACCGAGGGATAGCCGGCGGCCTCCTCGAAGGTGAGGCCCTCGGGCATGGCGGTCCAGGCCGTCAGCACGGCGAACTCGGCGTAGGTGTCGATGCCTTTGCCGAACACGCGGTCCCCGACCCGTGTGCCGCGGACGCCCTCACCGATCCCGTCGACGACTCCGGCGGCGTCCAGGCCCAGTCCGGAGGGCAGTCGGGTGGGGTGGGCGCCGAGGACCTGGCCTTCGCGGATCCGCCAGTCGACGGGGTTCACGCCCGCCGCGCGGACGGCTATGCGGATTTGGCCGGGCCCCGGTCGGGGCTCGTCGGTGTCGAGGAGGTGCAGGACGTCGGGGCCGCCGAACTCGGCGAAGGTCACCTTCTTCATACGGACGACCGTAACACTAACCGTTAGGGTTTTATAGTTGTGAGGATTTTGGTCCTGATAGCGTGGCCGGATGACCGAGAGGACCGGGCCGACCGGGCGCCGCGAACGCAAGAAGGCCGCCACCCGTCAGAAGATCGCCGACACCGCCCTGCGGCTGTTCCTCGAACGCGGCTACGACGCCGTGGGGATC
>NZ_JZWY01000160.1:0-12229 GCF_000966955.1 Streptomyces sp. NRRL S-495 | reverse complement strand
CCGTGGGGATCCGCGACGTGGCCGCCGAGGCCGACGTCGCCGTCACCACCGTCTTCGCCCACTTCGCCTCGAAGGAGGCCCTGGTCTTCGAACAGGACCAGGACTTCGAGCAGCGCCTCGTCCACGCCGTCACCGACCGGGCCCCGCACGAGACGCTCGTCCCCGCGCTGCACCGCGAGATCCGGGCCCTGGTGCAGCACTGCACCGCCGACGGCGCCTCTCCGCTCTGGCACCTGATCGACACCTCGCCCGCCCTGCGGCAGTACGAGGCGACGATGAGGCTGCGCCACGCCGAATCCTTGGCGACGGCCATCGCCGCGGACGTCGCGGTCACGGCGGACGACGTCACCGCAGTCGGTGTCATCGCGGAAGCCGGGCCACGGCGCAGCACCACGGCGTGCCGGACGATCGCACGATTCGCGATCGACGCCTTCACGCTGGCCCGGGAGGCGGCCGACCCGGACGCGGCACTCGAGGAGATCTTCCGGATGATCGAGGCCGCGTGGAACACCGCGGGCGCCGGTGGGCACTCGGCCACCCCGAAGGGCCGCTGACCCCGCGAGTCCGCGCCGGGCGGCGACTGACACCGTCCGGGGTGGTTTGCGGTGGCGGATCGGGGTGAGAAGAGGGTGCGGTGGGCGAGAGCGAGGTCCGGCCGGCGGACATCCCCCCTCTTCGCCGTCCGGACCCGCCCACCGCGGTCAGAGCCCGGTCACCGTGACGACAGCGCACCGGTGGCCGGGCGGCCCGGGGTGTCGGATCCCCCGCGGATCGGCGGGCCGACGTGCAGCCGCGGGCCCGGTGAAGGAATTCCGGCGGTGCTGTCACATCCGGTGCGGTCGGCCTGCTGACGGGTCTCGTGGTTCTACCTCGCCCCCGTTGCCGTCACCCTCGGCCTCGGCCTGGCCGCTTGACGGGCGAACGGCCGCCGTCGGTGTTCGGCCCGGTTAGTACTGCAACCGCATCTGCGTGACCGATGTGGTGTTGGGCTCGTTGTTGCGTCTGTTTGCTGATGAGCTGACGGTTGAGCAGGTCGAGTCGTGGTTCGAGGGGATAGCGGGGTTCCATGCCCGCATCGCGCATCGCTTTGGCAGGTCGGAGCCCCGTTATCGGGCGCTGGACTACCTGGCGGGGCTGCTGGCTCCGTTGGAGCGGAAGAACGGCTGGACGCTGGCCGAGCAGGTCGGGCAGCTCCGTCCGGACGGGGTCCAGCGCCTGCTGAACCTTTCCGACTGGGATGAGGACGCGGTCCGCGACGACGTGCGCGATTTCGTGGTGGAGACCATCGGTGCCAGGGACGGGATCCTGATCGGCGACGACACCGGCTTCCTCAAGAAGGGCACCCGGTCGGCCGGTGTCCAGCGCCAATACAAGAGGTACCGCCGGCCGCACTGAGAACTGCCAGATCGGCACGTTCCTGGCCTACGCCTCCTCCAAGGGGCACGCGTTGATCGACCGCGAGCTCTATCTGCCCGTGTCCTGGACCGATGACCGGGAACGCTGCCGAGCCGCCGGCATCGGGGACGAGGTGCCGTTCGCGACGAAGAACGAGCACTTCAAATGGATGCTGCAGCGCGCGATCGACGCCCGCGTCCCGTTCGCCTGGGTGACCGCGGACGAGGCGTACGGCCAGGTCAAGCACCTCAGGTCCTGGCTGGAGGAACGCCGCATCGCCCACGTGCTCGCCACCAAGGTCAACGACACCGTGATCACCGCGGGCTGGGCCGAGGTCCGGGTGGACGAGCTGATCGCGACACTGCCGCGACAGGCCTGGAAGCGCATCTCCGGGGCCAGGGCTCCCACGGCGAGCGGATCTACGACTGGGCCCGGATCGCGATCCGGCCCGTGTGGGAGAACGGCTTCGGACACTGGGTCCTCGCACGCCGCTCCGTCAGCGACCCGAGCAGAATCGCCCACTACGTCTGCTACGGCCCCGTCGGCACCCGACTGAAGGACCTGGTCCAGGTGGCCGCCGCGCGGTGGGCGATCGAGGAGTCGTTCCAGGCGGCGAAGACGGAGTGCGGCCTGGACCACTACCAGGTCCGCCTCTACCGCGCCTGGTACCGACACATCACCCTGGCCATGGCCGCGCTCGCCTACCTGACCGCCCTTCGCGCCGCCCTTCGCGCCCACGAGGCCGCAAAAGGGGCGACACCGACGACGATCACGAGCTCATACCCCTGAGCGTCCCGGAGATCCGCCGGCTCATGGGCCACCTCGTCAGGCCCCGGCACCGGACCAACGAGCACCATCTGCACTGGTCACGCTTCCGACGACGCAGCCAGGCCCGCGCCCGCCGATCCCACTACAAACGCCGAGGCCAGACCCCCCAGATGCGGTTGCCGTCCAGGTCGCGTATTCAGTTCTGATCAATCGGTGGCTCGGGCGAGGTCCTTGAGCCAGATCATCGAGCCGCGGAGATGCAGGCCGGCGAGGTAGCTCGCGGGGGTCTTGTCGTGCCTCGTGGCGATGCCGCGCCACGTCTTGAGCCTGTTGATCAGGCGTTCGACGGTGTTCCGCTCCTTGTAGAGACCGGCGTCGTGCCCCACGGGCCGCCCGCCCCTGCTGCCTCTGCGCTTGCGGCGGGCGGCTTGGTCCCGCTTCTCCGGGATGACGGCTTTGATACCGCGCGCACGCAGATGGGCGCGGTTGCCGCGGGACGAGTGGGCCCTGTCGCCGGCGCCGGCCCCGGGTCGGGTCCGCGGGCGGCCGACCGGCCCGCGGACCCGGACCTTCCCGAGCGGCGACGAACCGGGGACTGTCGGAGGCCTGCCCTGCGGTCAGGAGGAAGGCCAGCGGTCGGCCCTTGCGGTCTCCGGCCAGGTGGATCTTGGTGGTCTGCCCGCCCCTGGAACGTCCCAGCAGCGCCTCCTTCAGGCGGATCCGGTGACGCCGCCGGACTCGTCGTCGCTCCTCCCGGACCGGGTCGACTCCGTCGTGCTGTCTGTCTTGTCCGGGCGGTCCGCCCCCTTTTGCCGGGTCCTCTCCTCTTCGGCCGTGGCCTTCTCCAGGGCCGCGAGGACGTCCTTGCCCAGGTGCATTCCGGCGGCGTCCTGGTGGGCGCGGACGGTGGTGGAATCGACGCCGACCAGCGACAGGTCCACCTCAACCCGCTTGGCGGCCTCCGCGAGCACGCCCTCCAGAAGCGCCTCGAACACACCGGCGTCCCGCCACTGGCGGAAGCGGTTGTGGACCGTGGGCCACGCACCGAACTGCCCTGGCATCTCCCGCCACTGTCCGCCTGTACTGAACCGCCAGATCACGCCTTCGAACGGCTGACGCAGCCGCTCCGGGTACGGGCCGTATCTGCCGATCGGCAGATACGGCCCTATGAACTCCCACTCGGCATCTGACAGTTGCGCACGCGTCATGCAGGAAGGCTTATCGGACTCAGCGCCGCCGCGGGGAAAACTTCCTCGGATTGATCACAACTCGATACGTGGCCTAATGGTGCTCTTTCTCACGCGTGAGCCCCGGCCCGGCGCGGCGCGCTAACGCGGTCGCAGTCGACGAAGGTCCAGAGGCGGGTGCGGAGCCGCCGGACCGAAGCGACGGAGCCAGGTTGCTTGGCGGCTCCGCACGCCCGAGCCCCGGCGCGCCGCTCGGAGCCCGAGCCAGCCGAGGCGGCTGGTCACCCAGCCGAGCCGCAGGGCATCTCGCACAATCCCGTCCCGTCGTCGAACACGACCCAGCATCCGCACCCGTCGGGCGAACAGACGATCTCGATGTCGGTGGCCGCAGCGTTCCTGGTCGACCTGGTGGGGGCGAACTTCAGGGTCGTCCCGCCGTCGAAGTCCATCTCCAGCGTCCGGCCCATGATCAGGGCCATCTCGTGCAGACGCCCGCGGATCTCCTCGGAGAGCCGCTGCATCCGCTCCTGGTCGCTCGGGGCCAGCATCCGCTGCTTCGTTGCAAGGTTGGTCATGGCTTCCCCAACTCCTCTGTTCGATAGGGATCGTGCATCGAGTCCACCACGCTGGACGACCACCACGCCCGATTCGGCCGATGGTGGGTCAGCCGCGTGACCCTGCGAGCAAAGGACGGTTCGTGTGCGCCTCTCGCCTTGGCGTCATTGCCCGAGGCCCGAGTAGTGACCCGGGCTCGTACGAGCCGCGCCGGACACCCAGCCAGCAGGCCGGTGCGGGCCGAAGGACATCGACGGATCCGCCGCCCAGTCAGGAGCGGTGCCACCCGGAGCCACCGGGCTTCACCTCGAACATCGCCCACTGCGACTCCGCCCCGATTGCGCTCCGGCTGCTCCCTGCACTGCACCGCACTTACCGAACGCCGGTCGACCGCCAGAGGCCCCGCACACGGTCCGTACTCCGGCGAACGCCACCTTTTTCAGATCGCTCGGACAGTGCCACCGGACATCCCCGGGCGGGGAGGAAGTGCCCGCCACCTCGGCCATCGGATCCTCGAACACCGACTGCCACCAAGCAGGGTCTACGCCGGGGCTCACGGTCATCGGCTGATCTTCGCTTGTCGACACAACTGAAGAATCAACGGTGGCCGACGGCCAGGCCATTCTCAACCCACCATTTCCCGGCGGCCTGCCGCCATTCTTCCTTACGTCTTGAGGTGCGACCGGGGTAGGTCAACGAACTTCAAGCTTCAAGGGTAGCTGGCCTGCAGCATCCATAGCCGGGCACCATCTCATATTCATGGCTGACGCGCCAGCCGGTCCAGGAGGCTAGGGGCGTAATCTCTCGATTACATCCTGGACAAACGGCGACTTGCACTGGGTTGACGCGAATTACAGAAGCACTTTCCAGCGCCAAAACCTCCGCCAGTGCCCCCTTTCCATGTTCGCGAATTCCCTGTTGTGCGAACTCAAATGCGCCGTACGTGGATCCACATGTGCACTGAATCCTGTTTGAGTAGAGTGTCCCAGTTTCCTGAACCCCCAATTCGGAATGAATCCGATCCTTCTCTTCGGGCGACACGGGCTCCAACCCCCTCTCTCTGATTCGCCTGGGGGTCCAGTACCACTCTCTGATTATGGCAGCTTGTGCACGGGAAACATAAAACGTTGCGGATCTACCGCTCATTGCCACCTGCTGCACGGCTGCAACGATGCCACTATCGTCTGCCGATATTACGGCCTTGCCGCTGCCGATGATGGCATCAAATGGCGCCAACGCTGATCACGGCCTTCCGGGCCGAAGACCGCCTCTGTGCGGCGAAGGCGGCATCTCAGCTGAGCTCGCAAAGGTAAAGGGCGCTACTCGTCGTCGATGGTGAGGTCTTCTAGTTTGCAGGTCCGACAGATCCCGGGCGGATCTTCGTAGACTCCACATCCTGCATCATCAATGAAGACGACTTTCGTATTGTCGAAATGGAACCTTGCATTCCTAGGGCGGAACTTGCTCTTCTCGCCGCGGACATGTCCCACGGTAAGCTCGTGAATCTGCCGCAGATTGGCATCCACCTCCCGCATCAACGCACGTAACTGTTCAAGTTCCTTTCCTTCGAGCTGGATGGGTTCCTGTGTGGCCATCTTGAAATCCTCTCCTAGTAGATATCGATCCGGATGCTCTCAATCGAGCGCATCCGATACTCAGGGTTCCACGGCTGATAGCTGACGACCAGATCAGCACCTCCAAACGGGGCACAGCGCCTATGGCGCGCCGAGCCCGGGCCGCTCGAACAGCGCCTCCAGCGTGGCTCGTCTGCGCGCATACGGCAGCCGGGTGCAGTCGACACCGTCCAGGCGCAGCAGGTCGAAGACGACGACGTGAGCGGGGTGGCGGCGGGCCGCGTTCGCGGCGCGGGTGGCAGTGAGGCGGGCGCGGTGCTGGAGCTGGTCGAAGGCGAGGCGGCCGGCCTGTGGGTCGCCGGGTGGGTGGTCGAAGACCAGGAGTTCGCCGTCGAGGATGGTGTCGGCGGGTCCTCGGCTCCGCAGCCAGGCCAGAGCCCGCCGATCCCACTACAAACGCCGAGGCCAGATCCCCCAAATGCGGTTGCAGTGTTAGGTCGGCCGATGGCGACGGAGGGTGTGGCGGATCCTGGCGAGTGCCGCGGGTGGGTGCCGCTGCCGGCGGTCGCTATCGTGCTTCCGTGACCGGCTCCGCGCAGCGTCCGCTGCTGTTTCTCGACGTCGACGGACCTCTCATTCCGTTCGGCGCGGCGCCCGAACGGTATCCGAGCTTCGCGACGGGGTCTCACTCGCCCGGTGATGACGCGAATCCGCTCCTGAGCAGGATCGATCCCGCGCACGGGCCCCGCCTGTCGGCGCTGCCGTGCGAAATTGTGTGGGCGACGACATGGATGGCCGATGCGAACGAGTGCATCGCGCCCCGCATCGGCCTTCCCCGGCTCGCGGTGGTCCGCTGGCCGGAGCCGTCCGACACCGAGGAGCAGGACGAGCGGGACGGGCTGCACTGGAAGACCCGCGCCCTTGTCGACTGGGCCGCGGGGCGGTCGTTCGCCTGGGTCGACGACGAGGTCACCGACACCGATCGGGTCTGGGTCGCCGCCCACCATCCGGGGCCCGCCCTGCTTCATCGCGTCGATCCCCGGATCGGTCTGACGGACGGTGACTACGTGGCTCTCGAGGCCTGGTTCCGCGAGCAGACCCGGGTTCCGGGCCGGTGACCGTGAGGAGGTCACCAGGGACGGTCGGGCGGCGGAGTGGCCGGCTCTTTCTGGCACTGGCACTGGCGCGGGTCGGGACCCCGACCTCCGGGGCAGGCGAGGGCGGCTTGGCTTTCGGCGTGGGCGGCGCTGCGGGCCGCCCGCGTCCGAGCGGGACGCAACGAGCAAGGCTCGCACCCGATCTCATCCGGTCGAGGCGTCCGTTTCGCCAGCTCCGGCGGCCGCGGGGCCTTCGGTACCGACGGGCCTTGCCGGAGCGGTGAATGTCGGGTCGTTGCCGGTCAGGTCGCGGCTGGCCGCCCAGAGGCGTGCCGCGACGGTCGTGTCGGTGAGGTGGTTCCACAGGGGGTCGGTCCTGGGTGAACCGCGTAGCCCGAACACCCGGGGGCTGAGCATCTGGCCGCCGTGGACGCTCGGGTCGAGTACGGCCCGGACCGCGGGCCATGCGCCGGCGTCCTTGCCCTGGACGACGAGGCCGAGCGGCAGGTGGCCCAGCCGCTCGCGGGCGGTCCGGGCGTGGAGCGGCGGGCGCGAAGGGGTGAGGGAGTCGAGCGCGCCGCCGGGATGGACGAGCACGCTCAGTGTCGTGCTGCCGGCGGCGCGCAGGCGGCGGTCGAGTTCGAGGGCGAAGAGCATTTGGGCCAGCTTGGAGCGGGCGTAGGCGCGCTTGGGCCGGTAGTCGTGCGTGCTCTGGAGATCGTCGAGGTCCAGGCGTTCGGACTTGGCGGCGAAGCTGCCGGTGGTGACGATCCGGCTCCCCGGGGTCGCCGCGAGCAGGGGAGCCAGGTGGTGGGTCAGCGCGAAGTGCCCCAGGTGGTTGGTCGCGAACATCAGCTCCTGGCCGGCCGCGGTTGCGCGGCGCGGTGGACGGTCGAGCGCCACCCCGGCGTTGTGGACGACCGCGTCGAGGCGGTCCGGCCCGAGCGCGTCCACGGATGCCCGGAGCGAGGTCGGATCGGCCAGGTCCAGGGGCAGGTGCCGCAGCTCGGCGCCGGGGACGCGCGAGGCGATGGAAGCGATCGCGGCTTCGGCCTTCGCCGGGTCGCGGCTGCCGAGGACGACCGTGGCCCCGGTGCCGGCGAGCTGCTCGGCGACGAAGTACCCGATGCCCGCGTTGCCGCCGGTGACCAGGAACCTCTTCCCCTCGGCGCGGGGCAGCCGGTGGACGTCCCACGGTGGGGTCTGGGGTACGGAGGGCATGGCGGGCTCCCGGAGCTCGGAGTGGTCTGGTGGCGGTCGGGGCCGCGCGTTCACGGCCGCTCACGCCCAGTGCCTACGGTCCCGGGGGCCACCCACATCCCACCGACAGGTCGCTGTCCTCGCTGACAGCCGGCAGCCGGCAGCCGACCGCTGTCGGCGTCTCAGTCCTGCGGAGTGGAACCGCGCCGGTGCGCGCCCGGCTTGCGGCGGCGGATCAGGAAGGTGCCGACGACGACGGCGACGGTCCCTCCGGTGAAGGCGACCGCGACGCCTGCCCCGGTACCGGTGGTGGACAGCTCCGTCGTGGAGGTCGAAACAGGTTGGCCGATGGCGAGGGCCGGCGTGGCCTGCGGTGCTGTCGCAGGTGCGGAGGGCGAGGGGGCGACGGTCGTGGGCGGGGCGGGTACGGAGACCGTGGGCGTGGCGGACGTCGACGCCGGCGTGGGGACCGTGGACCTGGAAGCGGGAGGTGTGGAAGCGGCTGGGCTCGGGCCCCGAGTCGGCCCGGTTGTCGCGGTCGGCCTGGAAGTAGTCGCATCAGCGGCCGGGGAAGCCGGGGAAGCCGGGGGAGCCGGGGTCGCCGCTCCCGCCGGGCCCGAAGTGATGGCGATGTCGTCGACGTACAGCACCACATCGGGCCCGCCGGTCGGGGCCGCCTTCTTCTCCGGGCGCCAGGCGGGGCGGTAGATCCCGGTCCTGAAGTGCGGTGGCTCACCGCGGTGGTAGTTGTTGTCGCCGCGGTGGGAGCCGACCTGGACGCCGTCCCGGGCGACGGTGATCGATCCCGGTGCGGACGGGGTGGACCAGGTGATGTCGAAGGTCCAACGGTTCCATCGCCCGAACTGCGCCGGGCCGAGCGGGATCAGGGCCTCGAACTCCTCGAAAGTGGCGAGGTTCTTGAGCCAGTGGACCTTGAGCCGCCAGTCGCCGCCGTTCACCGAGAGCGCCAGGACCGGCTTGACCCCCTCGTTGTCGGGCTGGGTGCTGAACCACTGGGCGACGATCGTGTCGTCGTCGACCTGCTTCCAGTCCTTCGGGAGGTAGTTGGCGAAGGAGAAGCGGTGGCTCTCGGCGCTCAGGCCCTTGAGGGCGAGTTCGGCGCGGAACGAGGTCCCGTCGGCCGGCACGTTGAACCTCGCGGCGGTTCCCGTCCCGCCCGGCGGGGCGGGAGCGGTGTTCACGGCACCGAAGCCGTTGATGGCCCTGAACGGCCAGTCCTGGGCCCCGAGGGACTCGAAGTCGTAGGACCTGGAGTCCGTCGCGGCGGCGGGGGTGACGGCCGCGCCGACCGTGAGAAGGGCGACCGAGACGGCACCGGCGGTCCGGCGCGCGATGGCGATAGTGGTGCCGGTGCCGGTGCCGGTGCCGGTAGCGGTTGTGGTCGGACGGGAGCGGAGCGGCGGCATGCGGTTCCTCGGGGACGGCCGGCCGTTCTGCGGCACCGGCTGGTCGGACGGTTCGTCGTGCGCGGTCCGCTCCGTGCAGCTCGGGTGCGGACCGCTTGCCCGGAAGGAGTGACCGACCGTCCGCTCGGCCCGCGACGTTGCCCAACCGTGATCAGGTGCCGGCGTCCTCCCCGTCAGCGGCTGGTGAGGATGCCCAGCAGGCGGGTCACCTCGGTTGCCACCGTGTCCCGGGCCGGACCGAGGTAGGTGCGCGGGTCGGCGGTGTCGGGTGCCGCCCGCAGGCGGTCGCACACGGTGCGGGTGAAGAGCCTGTTGAGGTGGGTGGAGATGTTGATCTTCGTCATGCCGGCGGCGACGGCCTTGGCGAGGTCGGCGTCGCCGACGCCCGAGGAACCGTGCAGAACGAGCGGCACGTCGAGCTCGGCGCGCAGACGGGCTATCAGGTCGAGGTCCAGGGCGGCGTCCCGGGTGAGCATCGCGTGGGAGCTTCCGACGGCGACGGCCAGGGCGTCGACGGCGGTGGCCGCGGCGAACGCGCGCGCTTCGTCGGGGTCGGTGCGGACGCCCGGGGCGTGGGCGCCGTCCTTGCCGCCGATCTCGCCGAGTTCGGCCTCGACCCAGACGCCGGCCCGGTGGCAGTGCTCGGCGATCTGCCGGGTGGCGGACACATTGGCCTCGTAGTCGAGCCTGGACGCGTCGAACATGACGGAGGTGAAGCCCAGGTCGACGGCTTCGTGGACGAGTTCGGGGGACTCCGCGTGGTCGAGGTGGAGGGCCACCGGCACCGAGGCCGTCCGGGCGAGCGCGAGGGAGGCGAGGGCGATCGGGGCGAGCGCACCGTGGTAGCGGACGGTGTTCTCGCTGATCTGGAGGACGACGGGCCGGCCGGCCCGTTCAGCCCCGGTCACGATGGCCTCGGCGTGCTCGATCTGCACGACGTTGAACGCCCCGACGCCGTGGGCGCCGGTGTGGGCAGGGCCGACGATGTCGCCGGTGGGGGTCAGGGGCATGAGGGTTCTCCACAAAGGTGGCGGTGTGCGTGGTGCGCGGGGCAGGGAGCCCGGGGACGCCGCCGCGGCCGGGCGGACCGGGCGGACCGGAAGGGGTTGGGCTGTCAGGTGGCGGGGCCGAGGATCACGGAGCGGGTCAGGTTGCGGGGGCGGTCGGGGTCGTAGCCGCGGGCCTCGGCGAGGAGCACGGCCAGCCGCTGGACGAGGATCAGGTCGGCGAGCGGGTCGAGGGACCCGGACCCGCCCCCCGAGGCGTGCCGGAAGAGTCCGCCGACCCGGGCGACGTCCTCGGCGAGGCCCTGCGGAGCGGGACCGAACAGCCAGGCGACCCGGCCGGGGCCGGTGATGCTGATGGGGCCGTGGCGGTACTCCATGGCGGGGTAGGCCTCGGTCCAGGCGCCGGCGGCCTCGCGCATCTTCAGGCCGGCCTCGAGGGCGAGGCCGTAGGTCCATCCCGTGCCGAGGAAGGTGAACTGGTCGGCGCCGCTCAGGTCGGGACCCAGGGGGGTGTCGAGGGCCAGCCGGGCGTCCTGGACGGCCTCGGCGACCGGGCGCACCCCGGCGGGCAGGGCACCCTCGGCCTCCAGGTGTGCGCGCAGCAGGACGAGTGCGGTGGTGGCGAACCGGGTCTGGACGACCGATTCCTCGTCGGCGAAGTCGAGCACGACCGCCTGGTCGGCGGTCGTCATCACGGGGGTCGCCGGGTCGGCGGTGAGGGCGGTGGTCGCGACGCTGCCCTTGATCTTCGCCAGCAGGTCGACGACCTCGGTGGTGGTGCCGGAGCGGGTGATGGCCACGACGCGGTCGTAGCCGCGGCCGAGGGGGAACTCGGAGGCGGCGAAGGCGTCGGTCTCGCCGTGGCCGCCGCTCTCGCGCAGTTGCGCGTAGGCGTGGGCCATGAACCAGGAGGTGCCGCAGCCGACCACGGCGACCCGCTCACCGCGGCGCGGCAGCGCGTCGGTGTGCGAGCCGGCGGAGCGGGCTGCGTGGGTCCAGGTCTCGGGCTGCGAGGCGATCTCGGCCGAGGTGCGGGAGGTTTCGAAGGTGGTCACGCGGGTTCCTTGCGGTCGGAGGGGATGGAAGGGGTCGGCTGGGATGCCCCGTTGCTCAGAATGCTGTTTCATGAGCACTCTTGATGTCAATAGTTGCTCGGAAAGCGCATCTATCAATCAGTTTCGCGCAAACGACGCGAGGAGTCATCGCACCGGGGCCGGCGGTACCGCCTCGACGACGACCCGGGGGAGCAGCCGCCGGAAGACGGCGGTGTCGACCTCGCCGGCGACCGGGCAGGGGACGGCGGCGGCCGACAGGGCCACCGCCGTGCGGAGGATGTCCGGCCAGGCCGAGCCCGCGTTCAGCCCGGCGGCGATCGCGGCCACGCAGGCGTCGCCGGCGCCCGTGGGATTGCCGGCGAGACGTTCGGGGGGCACCGCCCGCCAAGTGCCCTCCGGGGTGACGGCGTGCAGGCCGTCGGCGCCGGCGGAGGCGACGACCGTGCGGGCGCCCAGGGACCGCAGCGCCGCGGCCGCGCGGGCCGGGTCCGCCTGCCCGGTCGCCGCGGCGATCTCCTCGGCGTTGGGTTTGACCACGTCGGGCCGGGCATCGAGGGCCCGGAGGAGGTCCGGGCCGCTGGTGTCGAGCACCGTGAGCGCACCGGCCGCCGCCGCCGTGCGGACGAGCTGCGCGTAGGCGTCCACCGGGAGGCCGGGCGGGGTACTGCCGCTGAGGACCACCACGCGTGCCCCGGCGGCCAGGGCGGCGTAGCGCCGGTGGAAGAGCTGCCACTCGGCCGCGGTCACCGACGGCCCGCGCCCGTTGAACACGGTGGCATCGCCGTCGTCGCGCGAGACGACGGCCAGGGTCCGGCGTGATTCGCCGGTCACCTCGACGAACTCGCTCCGGATCCGGGCGGTCCGCAGTCCGTCGAGGATCCGGCGGCCGGTGGCCCCGCCCACCAGGCCGGTGGCCACCGGGTCGTGCCCGAGGCCACCGAGCACGCGGGCGACGTTGATGCCC
>NZ_JZWY01000175.1:0-2988 GCF_000966955.1 Streptomyces sp. NRRL S-495 | reverse complement strand
GGCCTCATGCCCGGACGGGTGCCGGGACGGGTTCCGGGGCGCTTCGCGGGAGGTGCGGACCGGGTCGCCCGTCCGGCCGTCCACGTCTGACGGCGCGGCCCGGCCCGCTCAGCTCCCCGCTCACCTGCCCCGCTCACCGGCTCCCGGCAGCGGCGACGATCCTGGTGACCTCCTCGGCGAACTCACCCAGGGTCGTCTTCTCGAACATGATCCGCGGGGGCACGCGGTGCCCGAGCTCCGCGCGGATCCGGCCGACCGCCTGGACCGCGAGCAGCGAGTGCCCGCCGCGCTCGAAGAAGTCGTCGTCCTCGCGGAGTTCGATTCCGCCGAGGAGCTGGGACCACACCCGTCGGACCACCTCCCGCACCGGGTCCTCGTCCGCAGCGGGTGCCGGGCCGTCTGCGCTGTCCTTGCCGTCCGCGCCGTCCGCTGCCTCCGTGATGCGCGCGGCGTGCAGGGCGCGCAGGGCCGCGAGATCGACCTTCCCCCGCTCGGTCACCGGCAGCCGGTCCACGAACACGATCACGTTGGGGACCATGTGGCCCGGCAGCCTGCCCCGCAGGTGGGCATGGATCCCGTCCGCCGATCGCCGGTCCGGTGCGGCCACCACGAACCCGGCGAGCGCGTGGCCCTGGGGCAGGACCACGCAGTCCTGGACGTCGGGATGCGCGCGCAGGGCGGACATCACCTCCCCGATCTCGACCCGGTGTCCGTTGACCTGGACCTGGTCGTCGTCCCGGCCGAGGAACTCCAGCGCGCCCGAGGGCGTCGTCCGGACCCGGTCACCGGACCGGAACACCCGGCCGAGGCCCGGCAACCGGACGAAACGCTCCTCCGTGAGCGCGGCATCGCCGAGGTAGCCGCGCGCCACGCAGGCGCCGCCGATCAGCAGCTCCCCCTGCGGCGAGACGTGCAGCTCCGCCCCGGTGACGCTCTGGCCGATCGGTACGTCCGGCCCGGTGTCCGTGGCGGCGTCGAACTCGTGGTAACTGACCGCCACGGCCGCCTCGGTCGGTCCGTAGCGGTTGAACAGCCTGACCCCGGGCAGCAGTTCGACGATGCGTCGGGCCACGGGGGTCGGCAGCCGGTCCCCGCCGCTGATCAGGTAGCGCAGGCCGGTGGCCTTCCGGAACTCCGGCTCGTCGACCAGGAGCGACAGCATCGCCGGGGGGAGCCGGACCGCCGTGATCCCGTGCTCGACGAGGGCGGTGGCGATGGCGAGCGGGTCCTGGTGGTCGCCCTCGGCGACCGAGACCACCGTGGCGCCCGCACCGAGCGGCCAGAAGAAGTCGGTGAGCGAGGCGTCGAAGGTGTAGGGCGCCACCTGCAACAGCCGGTCACCGGGCCCGAGCGGCAGCCGCTCGGCGAGCCACTCCAGGTGCGGGGCGAGGTTGCGGTGCTCGACCACCACACCCTTGGGCGTGCCGGACGATCCGGAGGTGTAGAGGACGTAGGCGGGATCGTCCGGGGCGCCGACAGCCGTCGGTCCGGCCTCCCGTACCCCCTCCTCCTCGATGTGCACCTGGAGCGTGCGGACACCGCCGCCGTCCCCGAACCGGGCGGCGGTCGCGTCGTGCACCAGTACCGCGGCCGGTGCGCAGTCGGCGAGGATCCGGGCCAGCCGCGGCGCCGGCTCCTGCAGACCGAGCGGCACGAACGCCGCACCCGCCCGCAGGACACCGAGCACGGCGACCGCCATGTCGGCCCCGCGTTCCAGGAACAGCGCGACCCGTGTGCCGGGGCCGGCTCCCGCGTCGAGCAGACGCCTCGCGAGCCGCCCGGACCGCTCGATCAACTCCCGGTGGCTCAACGGCCGTCCGGCACTGTCGAGCCAGGCCGTGGCCGCCGCCGGCGCCCCCTCGAGAACCCGGGTGTGCAACAGGTCGTGGTCCGACATCCTCGTCCCCCCGCGGTCGGGTCGCTCACAGAGGTTCGATCCGATCACAGCTCCGGGGCCGCGTCATCCTGTCGAACGTCAGGGGTGGTCGACTGCCGGCCAGGTATCGCTCAGACCGTGTCGCGCCCCTGTCAGGGCGGTAGCCTGACCGAAGGACGGGCAGATGCCCCGCACGAGCGCATCGGTGCACGACCGCATCGGCGCACGACCGCATCGGCGCGCGACCGCATCGGCGCGCGAGCGCACCGCGGCGGGGATTCCTGGACGGGGCCGCGTGCGCCGCCGGCCCGGCCGCCGGGCCTGCCGGTGAACGGATCACCCGCACAGGTCTCTCACGCCGCGAGATGAGGGGACGCCACACCCATGGACTCCGTGCCGAACACTCCGCCGGGCCAGCTGCGCCGGATGGCCGCCGTGTGGGAACAGGTGCTGAAGAAGGGCGGGATCGGGCCGGACGACTCGTTCTTCACCCTGGGCGGGCAGTCCGTGATGGCCGGCACCCTGGTGCGCGCGGCGGGGGAGCGGTTCGGGGTGCGGATCCCGATCCGGACGCTGTTCGAGTACTCCCGGCTGGGCGAGTTCACCGACCACGTCGTGGGGTTGGCACCGCCCGCAGCGCTTCCCGCAGCGCCGCCCACGACACCGCTGCCGGAACGCGCCGCCCTGGCCGTCCCGCTGGCCGTCCCCCTGGAGATGACGGCGTTCCAACGGCGGATCTGGCTCGCCGAGCAGATCGATCCGAGCGTACGCAACCACGTACCGCTCGCCTGGTCGGTGGCGGGCCGGCTGGACCCCGACCGGCTGTGGGTCGCACTCGGCCGGCTGGTGGCCGAGCACGAGATCCTGCGCACCCGGTTCGTCGACGAGGACGGCGGGTGGTCCGTGCAACTGCGCGAACCCTGGCTGCCGCCGTTGGAACTGCTCGACCTCGGCGACGCCCCCGACACCGCCACCCACATTCCCGACGGCATACCCGACGGTATTCCCGACGGTATTCCCGACGGTGTGACGGAATGGCTGGAAGCCGCCCTGCGCCTGCCGTTCGACCTGGAGTCCGGACAGCTGCTGCGCGCCGCCCTGGGCGAGTTCGC
>NZ_JZWY01000159.1:0-227 GCF_000966955.1 Streptomyces sp. NRRL S-495 | reverse complement strand
GGGCGACGTTGATGCCCTTGCCGCCCGCCCGTTCCTGCGCGTCCTCGACGCGGTGGGAGGTGCGGGGCCGCAGGCTGTCGACGCTCCAGGTGGCGTCGAGCGCGGCGTTGAGGGTGACGGTGAGGATCATCGGTCGGTCCCTCCCGTCCGGCCCTCGGCCACGGGGTGTCCGGCGGCCACCCGGGCCTCGGGGTGCTCGGCGGCCACCCGGGCCACGGGGTGTCCGG
>NZ_JZWY01000174.1:0-3604 GCF_000966955.1 Streptomyces sp. NRRL S-495 | reverse complement strand
CTCTGCGTGCACCACCTGGTGATCGACGGGGAGTCGATACCGGTCCTGCTCGCGGAACTCGACCGCTACTGCGCGACCCCGGACCGGCCGCGACCGGTCGTCCAGTACCGCGAATTCGCCGCCCACCAGCGGGAGCAGCGGGACAGCGCCTCCTGGCACACCGATCTGGCGTACTGGGAGTCGGCCCTGGAGGGAGCGTCTGCGGACACGCCGCTGCCCGCGCCGGACCGGCCGGAGCCGAACGGAGCGTTCCGACTGCCCCTGCCCGCAGGGCTACTGGACTCGCTGCGCGTGGTGCAGTCCGAGCACGGCGTCAGCTGGTTCATGGTGGCCGCCACCGCGCTGGCGGTGTCCCTGCACCGGTGGACCGGCCTCGACGACGTCACCTTCGGATCCCCGACGGCGAACCGCAACCACCCCCGGTTCGCCGAACTGTTCGGCCCGAGCCTCAACACGGCGGTGCTCCGCTCCGGGGTGACCGCGGACAGCACCGTGCTGGACGTACTGCTGCGGATGCGCCGCGAGGCCCTGGGCGCGCTGGAGCACCAGGCCGTCGAGTTCGACGACGTGCTCAACCGGCTGAAGCCCGCCCGGCGGTTCGGGTACACCCCTTACGTGAACGTCACGCTGAACATGAACCTGCTGGACGACCACGCCGCCGTGCTGGACGGAACGCGGCTGACACCGCTACTGATCGACGAACTGCGCAGCGACTACGCCAAGTTCGGCCTGACGGTGACCATGGTGCAACTGGACGGCCAACTGATCGGCCTGGTGTCCCACCGCGGGGACCAGCTCGGGGCCGAAGGCGCCCGGGACCTGGCCGACCACCTCGCCGGCCTGCTGACCCGGTTCCCCGAGGCCCTGAACGAACCGGTCCTGCCGCGGGGTTGAGCCGACACGACGACGGGGGCGGGTGACGGCTCACCGCCGCCACCCGCCCCCGTCACGGCGACCGCTCAGTGCTGGCCGGGCAGTTCGGTGATCGGGTGTCCGGAGACCTCGTGCGGCTGGTACGGCTCCTCGAGGAAATTGATCTCGTCGGCGTCGAGTTCCACGTCCAGCGAGTCGATGGCGTCCTGGAGATGGCTCATCTTCGTGGCGCCGACAATGGGCGAAGTGACCGCCGGCTTGGAGAGCAACCACGCCAGCGCGAGCTGTGCCATCGGCAGTTCACGTTTGGCGGCCAATTGTCCGAGCCGGTCGACGATTTCGCGGTCGTTGTCCCGGTAGAGAATTTTTCCGAACTCGTCGGTCTCGCTCCGGGTGCTGACGCTGTCCCATTTCCGCGCGAGCCGCCCCCGGGCCAGCGGACTCCAGGGAATGACGCCGACGCCCTGGTCCTCGCACAGCGGCATCATTTCCCGCTCTTCCTCGCGGTAGATGAGATTGTAGTGGTTCTGCATGGTGCTGAAACGCGTCCAGCCGTTTCGCTCCGCGGTGTACTGGGCTTTGGCGAACTGCCAGGCCCACATCGACGACGCGCCGATGTGCAGCGCCTTTCCCGCCTTCACCACATCGTGCAGCGCCTCCATGGTGACCTCGATCGGCGTCACCGGGTCCCACCGGTGGATCTGGTAGAGGTCGACGTAGTCGGTGCCGAGCCTGCGCAGACTGTTGTCGATCTCGGTCATGATCGCCTTGCGGGACAGCCCCACGCCGTTCGGCCCGGGCCGCGTCCGTCCATTGACCTTGCTCGTCAGCACGATCTCGTCACGACGGCCGTATTCCCGGAGAATCTGACCGACGATCCGCTCGCTGCTCCCGGCGGAGTAGACGTTCGCGGTGTCCACGAAGTTCACCCCGGACTCCAGGGCGTGCAGCATCATGGGCCGGGCCTGGTCGAGGTCCAGGGTCCAGCCGTGGACACCCTTGCCGGGTGTTCCGAAACTCAGGGCGCCCAGGCAGATCCGCGACACATCCATGCCGGTCGAGCCCAGCTTGACGTACTTCAAGATGTTCCTCCTACGACGGGATCAGTGGCGGAACGAACAACACTTCATGGTGGCAAGGCCGCAGACTTCCCCGCAAGGCTTCGATCGATTCCGGCCGACAATGCCACCCCCTTTCGCGTAAAGCCGCCCGAGGCCGCGAAACCGGTCCGCCCGATTCCCCTCCATTCCCTTCACAAGGAATCCGGGACGTCACCGTGCCGATCCCGGTACCGCCCCGCCCCGCCCTCGGTCGCGGTGCGTCCGCTCCGCGACCGGATCGAGCGGCGCGGTCGACCATGACCGTCCGTCAGCTTCTCGACAGCTCCGAGTACGCGGCCTCCTCCACCCCGGGCGAGCCCGGCCGCCTGGCGTCGGACGGCCCCCGTCACTTCCTCGGAGCCCTGCCACAGCTCGCAGTTGGCGGTTCGGGAGCCGGGCCGTACCGTGTGCGGGTGGATGAGATGCCAGTCCCGACGGCGGGTATGACGATCAGTGTTCGGACGCGGCAGGACGTGGTGGTCGTCGACCCGGAACGCTTTGTCGCTTCGGCCCGCGCGGCGTACCGCGAAGCTTTCCCCGAGATCACCGAGGAGAGGGCGGCCGAGGACATCCGCGATGTCTACGACGCTGTCTGGGCCCTGCTGGACCGCTTCGGTCGGCTCGCGGCCGACGCCCCGGCGTCCGCCGGACTTCCCGGCCGGAGACTTATGGACCGCCCCGACGGGCTCTCCCCTGCGGGCGAGCGCCGGCAGATCGTGCTGAACGATCCGCGACCACTGCAGGACTACGGCTGCTTCATGCCGGAGGAGTACGACCCGTTCGCCGTCCCGCCGGGGGCGTGACGGCGAACGGGCCCGAGCCCTCGTCCGTGAGCGGCGGGGCGCTACCGAGTCGCGCCACCGGTCACCGGGACGGCTCGACCGCCGGACGAGGAAGCGAGTTCCTCGCCCCGCCGCAGTGGGACGGTCGCTTCGGCGAAGCGGTCGAAGTAGGCGCCGTCGAGGGGAGGCGGGGTCATGCCTGCTGCCCGGAGGGCGTCCCAGGTGGCCGTGCTGCCGATCCGGGGCGGGCAGTACCGCGGGTCGGGTNCACCAGGTGCCGGCCGGGACCGAGCGCGATCGACACGCCGAGCGGCCCCCGCTCCACCAGCCCCGTCCGCCGGGTGCTCCGCACAGCGCCGGCCACCCTATGGCGCGGCCACCGCCGCGTCGGCCTCCCGCACACATCCGACGGGTCCTCAGCGATGCCTGCCTCCGTGTCGGCAGCGCGGGTGAGGTCCCGGTGGCCGGCCGGTGGAAGGGCGGTCCGGCCGGACGGGTGAAACCCCGCCACCGGCGGGTGAGCCGGACGTGCTCCGGGAACGGCCGGAGCGGTTGACTGGGGCCCTCTCCTCGGGAAGGTTCGGCATGCGGCGTGCGCCTCGGCACTGGCACTCCGTGGCCCGGTGTGCCGTGACGGCGCTGCTGGGCGCCGCGCTGGTCCTGCTGGGCGGGGCGGATGCCGCAGAGGCCCGGCCGTGGGTGGCCGGCTCGCACTGCGTCACCGCCCAGGAGGCCCCCGCCGGGGGAGGTGAACCGCTGCCGCTGGCCGCCCCGGGCACCGACGAGTGCCCCGAACCCGCCGAGCGTCGCCGCAGCCCGGGAGCCGTCCCGCTCCATGCCGGCGCCCAC
>NZ_JZWY01000173.1:0-2561 GCF_000966955.1 Streptomyces sp. NRRL S-495 | reverse complement strand
GGGCTGCGGTCAGCCGCCGCTGCTGCTCACCGGGGCGTACGCCGTGCACGACCTCGCCCGACCCGCCCCGCCACGGCCCCCGTACCCCGGACGAACCGGGTCCGAGGCCGCAGGCGCACGAGGCGTCGTCCTGCGCTGCTGAAGGGTCCCGCCGGGCAACCTCGGGCCCTCGCACCACCCACCCCGGCCGTGCGGGGCCCGGCCCGGCTTCCTGCGTCCCCCTTCCATGCCGTACCGCAGGAGAACCGCCATGCCCTTCGACGTCTTCGCCGCCATCGGCGCCATCGTGCGCGCCGAAGCCACCCGGACCACCGAGCCCGCTCCGTCCGCTCCCTCCGGGCCGTCCGCTCCGTCCGCTCCGTCCGACCCGGACGCCACTGCCCACCCCGCCGAACCGCACCCGGCCCCGCACCCGCTCCAGGAACCCGCCGCCGGACCCACCCCCCAACTCGGCACCCTGCCCCCGGCCACACCCCTGCTCCCCGGCCTGTCCGCCTGAACGCCCTCGGGGCCGGGCAGGCCGGGAAAGCCCGGCCCGCCCGGCCCCGAGGACGCCGAAGCCGTTCTCCGCCGTCACGCGTTGAGGGCGTCGACGAACTCGTCGACGAACTCGACGTCGCAGGTGGTCATGGAGTTGGCCCGGCTGTGGACGGAGAGCCGTACGAGCGGCGATGTGGAGGGGGACCTCCGACCCGACGGTGGCGCGTGTCCTGTCCAATGGAGTCTGGGTCTGCCGCATGTCATGGGACCTCGGGCGTCGTCCGATCGGTCGAATCGTCCGGGTTCGCCGCCCTGTGGGCGAACGGGCCGCCCGGCCATCACAGCCGCCCTGGGTCGGCTCGGAAAGTTCTTCGAATTCGTGGCTCCGCGGCCGCCCGGAACGGTGTCTCCAAGGGCTCTCGGCGAGTCGCGGCGGCCCTGCCGCGGCAGCCCGGACCCGTTCCGCCCGATCGCTCCCGGCGACCCGTCAGGCGCCCGTTCCCGGCCTCACCACAACGGCCCTGACCTGGTGTTTTCGTGGAAATCTCCTAGGCTGGCGGAGCTCTGTCGGACACCTTGGAGGGGGCATCATGAGCGAAGAGATCAAGACGTACGACGCCAGCAGGATCGAGATTCTGGAGGGCCTGGACGCCGTCCGGAAGCGGCCCGGGATGTACATCGGATCCGTCGGCGAACGCGGGCTCCACCGCCTGGTGTTCGAGGTCGCCGAGTCGGCGCTGAACGAGATCTTCGACGGCACCGCCGGCCGGGTCGGGATCACCCTCACCGCCGACGGCGGTGTCCGCGTCGCCGACGACGGCAGGGGCCGGCCGGTCGGGCAGGCGGGCCACAGCGACGGCCCCACGCTGGAGGACTGCTTGACGGTCCTCTGCTGCGGGGGACCGCAGGGCGGCCGGCGCTCGCTGTACGGCGGTTTCGCCGGCGTGGGAATGGCCGTCGTCAACTCCCTCTCGAGCCGCCTGACGGCGGAGGTCGAGCCGCCTGACGGCGGAGGTGCGGCGCGACGGCGCCCGCTGGACGCTGGAGTACGAGCGCGGCGTACGGGCCGGGGTGCCCGCCCGCACCGGCCCGGCCGACGACACCGGGACCGTGATCACCTTCTGGCCCGATGCCGAGATCTTCGAGACGCTGACGGTCTCGTTCGACACACTGGCCGATCACCTCAGGGAACTTGCCTTCCTGAACCGTGACTTGGACATCACCCTGACCGACGACCGTGACCCCGGGACGGCCAGGGCCGTCCGCTTCCGCTTCCCGGGCGGAGCAAGGGACTGGATCGCGCAACAGAGCGCCGCGCCCCACTCGGACGTGCTCGGCTTCGAGCGCGAGTACTCCGGGATGGAGGGAACCGTGGAGGTGGCTCTGTGCTGGGGCGACTCCGGCGACGAGCAGGTCACCAGCTACGCCAACAGCTGGCCCACCATCAGCGGTGGCACCCACGAACTGGGCTTCCGCGACGGCCTGGCGGCCGCGCTCACCGCCTTCGCCCGGGAGGAGCAGATACTCACCCCCTCCGACCCCGACCTCACCCCTACCCGGCTCGGCGCGGGCCTGATGGCCGTCGTGTCGGTGAAGCTCGACCGGCCCGAGTTCGAGGGCGCGACCCGCGACCAGCTGGGCAACGGGCCCGTCCGCGCCTGCGTCGCCGAGGCGGTCCGGGAACACCTGACGGCCTGGCTCCGGTCCGACTCCGAGCGCGCAAGGGCCGTCCTCGCCCGGATCCCGGCGACCACCCGCGACTGACAGCACCGAAGCCCGAAGCCCGAAGTTCGAAGCCCGAAGCACCGAAAGCCCAGGCCGGAGCCGCCTCCTGGCCTGGGCTTTCGGTTGGCACGGACGGCATGGTCGCCGTCGTGTGCCGCCAGCGGTCGCCGGGAGGAGAACGGCCCCGTTGAGGGGACCGCTGACCGGGCATGATGTGCGCCGTGCACATCGCCGCGGCAGACATCCGGATCACCCTCCTGTAGCGGCAGCCCGCCCGGCGGGCTCCCACTACCGCAGTAGGAAGTCGTGGACCGCCTGCCGGCCGGCCGGATTCTCGGCCCGGTTCTGCACCGAGT
>NZ_JZWY01000172.1:0-3392 GCF_000966955.1 Streptomyces sp. NRRL S-495 | reverse complement strand
GCCAGTGGAGGCAGACCAGCAGGCTGCCGAGCCCGGTCGCGGTCGCCGGGTCGTAGGGCCAGGTCTGTTCGGCGGTGAGCCGCCTGCGGGTGCGTTCCAAGGCCGCCGCGCGGCCCGCGACGGGGGTGTCGGTGGTGCCCCACGGGAAGCGGGAGTCGGCGCACAGGGTGGCGGAGTGCAGTCCCTGGCTGAGGTCCTCGGCCGGGGCGGCGTTGACCTGCTGGTGGACGAACTCGAAGAATTCCAGAAGCTTTTCGGGCCGTCCGGCGGCGGCCTCGTGCAGGATCTCGGGGACTCCGCCGTAGTCGGGGTCGACGAACTCGTAGCCGGTGAGGGCGTCAAGGATCCGCGCCCCGTTGCCGTAGCGCCGGACGGTGGTGGCGAGGTCGGCGGCCGGGTCGGTGGTGCAGCCGGTGGTCCGGCAGGCGGCCCGCAGCACCCGGGCGGTCGCGGGCAGCGCGGCCAGGTCGAGAGGGTCGAAGCCCTGCTGCGGCACCACCGAGTCGAGCACCAGCCGCGCCACGCGCGCCGGGTGGGCGAGCGCGTACCGCTCGGCGACGAAGCTGCCGTACGAGACGCCGTCCAGGGTCAGGCGCCGGGCGCCGAGAGCGCGGCGCAGCAGGTCGATGTCGGCGACGGTGTCTACCGTGCTGTAGTGGCGGGCGTCCGGGCCGAGGGTGGCGGCGCAGTCGGTGATCGAGCGCGTGCGCGGCACGGCGAGGTCGGAGGAGCCCATGTCCTCCTGGAGGCCGGGGCACTGGAGGGCGCCCTGGCCGGTGCCGCGCTGGTCGAACATCACCAGGCGGTAGTCCTTGAGGACGGGTTCGAGCCTGCTCGCCATCCGCTTCATGGCCGGGACACCGGGCTGGCCGGGGCCGCCGGTGAGGAACAGCAGGTCGCCCCTGGGCGCGGTGGTGTTGCCGGTGACGGCCACCCGGAGGCCGAGGGTGCCGGGGGTGGCGCCGCTGTGGTCGAACGGGACGGTGAGGGTCCCGCAGATGAACTCAGGAGCCTGCGGGCAGGGCGCCTGCCCGGTGATTCCGCCCCCGCCGCCGGGCACACCGGCCGCGGCGGCGAACCCGGCCGACGGATCGGTCAGGGCGCTCCCGGCGACCACCGCCACGGCGCCCAGCAGGGCGACGACGCGCCCCCGCATGCTCGTCATGCTCGTCCTTCCGATCGTGCCGAGCCCGTGCTGACACGGCGACGGAAGCAGCCTGCCCCCGGAGACACGTCGACGGCCCACGTCCGGCGCGCGACGCGACCGGGAAGCGACCACCAGAACCCGAACGGCCCCGGAACCCGGGCAGGGACCGCGCCACGACGCGGGTCCGACCCGTCTGCCGGGGGCGTGGCCAGTTGGCGATCTACGACCTGCCGACCGACGTACCGACGCGGGTACTGTCCGGGCCTGCAGCAGGACCGGCAGAGCACACCGGAAAGACCGGGGCCGGGCCGGAGTTGCCTCGAGTCGGACGTCCGCGGATCAGCCGCGCAGGGAGGCGATGGCCTTTTCGATGCGCCGCTGGCGTGTCTCCGGCTTCTTCGCGCTCTCGACGGCGCGCACATGTTCGCGCTTCCGGTTGAACGAGAGGTGGTCGTACGCGGCGCGTGCGGCAGGGTCGTCGTCCAGGGCCTGGGCGAAGTCCGCGGGCTCGACGACGATGCGCGGCTCGGTGTCGAGCTCAAGCTCGACCTCGACCTCCTCGCCGATCTCGACCCCGGCGGCCTGCCGGTTGGCGTTGCTGAGGCCGAGCAGGTGCCGACCGCGCAGGATGGCGACCCGGCTCCGCCAGGAATGCCCGTTGACCGTGATCGTCACCGGCGGCCGCGCGCCGCCGCCGAGCGCGGCCACCACGGTGAGGCCGGTGTCGGCCACGACCACAGCTTCTCGCGCCTGCGGCGGGCCCACATCCGTACCGACCACGGAGACCGCCACGGAGACCACCACCGAGACCACCACGGAGACCACCGAGGAGCCGACCGTACGTGCGGAGTACGACGGGGGCCGTGGACGAGCGGGTCTCAGGTCTTGAGGTAGGGCTTGAGGGTCGGGCTCCAGGACTTCTCCATCTGCCGGAACTCGCCCGGGCATCCTGCCGCCCGCTCGGGCGGCAGAATGCCCTCGGGGTTGCGCTCGGTCTGGACGGCCGGGGCGTACTGGTCCGGGTCCGAGCCGTAGAGCCAGCAGACCCAGTTGTAGAAGCGCTGGGCGTCCAGCGAGTGCTCGTCCGCGTAGGCCTTCAGGGGCTGCTCGCCGTTCGCCGCCGCATTGGTCAGGGCGGCGTAGGCCTTGATAGTGCTCAGCGCGTACGCGACATGGCGCTCGTCACCGGAGGCCAGCAGCAGGGCGGAGAGCTGGTCCGCCGCGTCCTCCTCCTTCCCCACGACCGGCAGGTCGTACAGGTTCACCAACGCGTGGCCGAGCTCGTGGAGGACGGCCTCGTTGGTCACCCCGATGAGGTCCTGATCGAGCTGCGCCGAGCGTTCCTCGGCGGTGCCCTCGCTCTCCTGCGCGGCGAGCAGGGGGGCGAGCTCCTCGATGTACTCGTAGCAGAAGGTGATGTCCTGGGCCCTCGGGTCCCAGGACGCGTTGGCCTCCCCGCAGCTCGCGGCATGCAGCGGGATGTCCTGGGGCAGGACGATCCGTTCCGAGGCGTAGGCGGCGATGTCCTCCAGGACCGCGTTCTGCATGAGGAAAGCCTGGGCCTTCTGGTCCTCGGGCGTGAGACCCGCCTCGTAGGAGGGAACGAGCACACCCTCCTCGACAGGCTCCGTCACCTGCTCGACAGGTGCGCGCGCCCCGGTCGCGGCCCCGGCCCCGACGGGAGCCCCGAGCAGCCCCACCAACGCGAACGGCACCGCTGCCGCCCACCGTAACCGGCCCCCGCTCCTCCAGCTCACGACCTCCAGCTCACGACGACCACCTCGCCGGCTCGACCACCTGCTCCCTTCAGCATGCGCCCGCCCCCGCACCTCCTGCATCCGCTGCGCCCCGGGCACCCCGACCCACCGTGCGCTCCCGTCCCGCGCGCGGGACGGTGCCGGTGGTTCTGCCCGACGGAAGAACGGATTGAATCCGCAGATGTCGTCCCAGAAACCGAACAGCCTGACCGGACGATCGGCATGTTCGGTCAGCTCGGACATACCCGAAGGCTTTCACGACGATGGTCCTCAGGTCACTCCAGTGACCAGCGCCGTCACAGCCGACCGGGGTCGAGGGTGCTCAGAGCCGAGCCGACGCGTCGACCCTGCCCGGTTCCGCGTAAAGCTCCGTCAGGCGGGGCAGTCGGCGGCTCAGCTCGTCGCCGTCCTCGAAGTCGAAGTCCCATTCCGGGGCAGAAGCGCGGACTGCGGGAAGTTCGGCGAGGGCGTCGGGGTCGGTGATGGCG
>NZ_JZWY01000171.1:0-7039 GCF_000966955.1 Streptomyces sp. NRRL S-495 | reverse complement strand
AGCCGCGCTCGAACGTCCCGCGGCCCTGGGCGATCAGCCAGCCGCGGAAGTAGTCGAATCCGTCGTCGGAGCACCCACCGTTGATCACGTAGGCGGCGCTCCAGAGGGGTGCTCGGTACGAGTCGGCCATCAGGCTCCAGAGGATCTGTTGAGCGGCGACGATCTCCTGGGCCGGGCGGAGCGCGAGCAGAGCGGTCGCCCGCTCGACGACGGCGTCGCCGTTGTCCCGCGCCGGCACTTGCGAGCTGGCTTCCTCGATCAGCTTCCAGAACTGTTGGGCGTCCATGGACGGTGAGCATGGCACCGGGCTCCGACACAGCGGTTCGGCGGACGGTCGTGGACGGGCGCAGTGCGGGCAGGCTTTCTTCCACCTCGAGGTCGAAGGTGTTCACCGGGCCCACCCTCCGGGGCCGGGGCGCAAGGTCATGAAGCCGTCGAGGGACTCGAAGCCGAGGGTGCGGTACAGGCGTGCGCCGGCGGCGGTGGCCCGCAGTTCGACGGATCCGCAGCCGCGGTCCTTGAGGGCTTCGACGAGGGCGGTGGTGACGGCGCGGCCGTGTCCGCGCCGCTGGTGGGCGGGGTCGGTGGCCACGGTGTGGATGCGGCCCCACAGGCCGGTGGGGAACGCGGGGCCGAGGTAGCCGCGGTAGACGATGCCGATGGCGCACGCGGCGAGGCCGTCGGCGGTGGGCACGACGTAGGAGAGCAGGTTCGGGTCGGTGCCCAGGCGCTCGCGCATGTCGTCGCGGAAGGTGGTGCGCCATTCGTCGGTGAGCGGGCCGCCGTCCAGGACGGCGACGCGCAGGCGCAGGAGTTCGTCGGCGTCCTCGGGGACGGCGGGCCGGGTGGCGGTGGCGGGGTTCATCGGCTGGTCGTCCCCGAGGTGAGGTGGGTGGTCGGCGGAAGGCGGAGCGGCCTCGGGCTCGGTGACGGGGCGAAATCCGTTGCCCCCGCTTCCGGCGATCCGGGCAGGAGGTGGCGGCCAGGCATCTCAGGCCCCGACCAGGGCGCGCGGGTCCACGGTGCGGTCCCAGCCGTGGGTGGAGAACCCCCGTCGGTCGCCGCCGAGGTAGGCGGTGAGGGCGGCATGCGAGGTGGGGAACATCGGGGTGGGCAGCGTCCGGGCGTCCATCCAGAGGGCGGCGAGGTGCTTGTCCGGCTCGGTGTTGGTCAGTTCACCGTTCCAGGACGTCGTGGCGAACACGGAGAGCAGGAAGGGGCCCTTGCCGTCCCACCCGGCCCTGACCTGGATGGTGTGGACCAGCCGCAGCTCCTCGGGGGCGACGACCAGGCCCGTCTCCTCGTGCAGCTCGCGCGCGGCGGCTTCGTCCAGCCGCTCGCCCTCCTCGACCTTGCCGCCGGGGATCGTCCAGGCGGGCACCGTGGACCAGGTGTCGTTGGCGTAGTGGATGCAGGCGACCTTACCCGCCTTCTCGTCGTGGACGATGACGCACACGGCCTGACGCAGGGACTGCATGGGGGGCTCCAACCGGTAGTGGGGAAAGGGGTGTTCACGTGAAAGGGTTCGGGATCGCGGCCCACGCCCGGCAGGTCGTAGCCCCCGGCCGGCGCGCGCAGCAGGCGGTCGACGTCGGCCGGGACCTCGGGGGCGCTCATCCGGCCCACCCGACGGTGGACAGGGTGTTGCCGCGGGTGATCCCGGCGAGTGCGTGGGCGGTGTAGGGCACGGTGTCGTCCGGCAGTCCGTCCAGCGGCCACCAACGCAGTTCGCCGCACTTGTGCGGCTCCGCGTTCCGGAGCCGGCCGTCGTACCGGGTGGGGCGGAAGAACAACTGGAGGCGGCTTCGGCCGTCGTCGGCGTCGAGGTGGTGCAGGGTGTGGACGAGCAGGAGGTCGTCCTCGGCGATGGTGATGCCGAGTTCCTCCTCCGCCTCGCGCGTCATGGAGCGAGTGACCGGTTCGCCGCGCTCCATGTGCCCGGCCGGGAGGTGCCACAACCCGGCGGCGTAGCGGGTGTTGCGGCGCAGGCCGAGCAGCACTCGGCCGGCCTCGCAGGCCGAGCAGCACTCGGCCGGCCTCGGTCAGGACGAGGTGGACGCCGACGACCAGGGACGGCGGATCCGTCGCGGATGCCGGGGCTGCGGCGGGGCTGATGTCGTCGCGGGGGTTCACGCGGTCCTCCTGGAGGCCTGGTCGGCAGCGGTGGCGAGGAGCGGCAGGTAGTGCCGCAGGTAGGGCGGGGCTTTGAGCAGCGGTACTTCGTCGAGGGGGACCATGCGCACGGCCAGGCCCTCGTCGCCGAGCCGCAGGTCCGTCTCCGGGCCGGTCCGGACGGCGTGCAGGACGCGGGTGAGCGGGAGGCCGAGGTCGTGGTGGGGGTCGGGGAGGGGCCGCAGGCCGGTGATCTCGATGCCGGCCTCCTCGCGGACCTCGCGCACCGCGCTCTCCCGGGCGCTCTCGTCGCCCTCGCGCCAGCCGCCGATCGGCGTCCAGTAACCGGGCCAGGGCATGCCCGGCCGGTCTTCGCGCAGGTGCATCAGCAGCCGACCCGCGGAGTCGGTGACGAAGACCAGGACGCCCTCGAAGTCGTCGCCCTCCGGGGCGGGGCGCTCCAGGTAGAGCGGGACGCCGGAGCGGTGGGCGCGCAGCACCTGCCGGAGCCGGTGGTAGTGGTCCGGCTCCATGAGCGACCGCCAGTCGTGGGCCGTCTCGAACCGGAACTCGGTGTGCTCGGCCGGGCCGAGGCGGATCCTCGCCTGCTGCTCGGGGGTGAGGACGCCGCCGTCGAAGACGTAGCCGCAGAGCGGCACGGGGTACTGCGCACCGGCCTGCTCGTGGATGACGGCGACCAGGCGCCGGCGGGCGATCACCTCGGGGTTCTCGGCGGCGAGATCGAGCCCGGTCTCCTTCTCCGCCTCGATCAGTGCGGTGGCGAACGGTGTGCGGCCGCTTTCGACAATGCCGCCGGGGAAGTTCCACACGGTCGGGTCGGCGGTCGAGCGCAGTCCGAGGATGCGGCCCCGAGGGTCGGTGATCAGGAGGCTGCCGTGGGTTGTGGGCCGGGCGACGGTGGTGAGATGGGCGCCGACCGGCCGCCAGCCGGGGATGCCCAGACGCCGACCGAGCCACTCGATCACCGTTCGGTGCCCGTCGCTGGTCGGTGGCAGGGCGTCGGCAGTCGTCCACCGGTGGTCGTCGTGGTCGGGGGAGAGGGTGACCGGGGTGCCGTCCGGTACGACGGTGGTGAAGACGAACCTGCGCACGCGCCGGCCGCGCCGGTCGGTGAAGTCCAGGTGCCGTGTGTACTCCAGCGGCAGGCCGGTGAGCCCGGTCTTCTCGGCCAGCTCGCGGGCCGCGCCGGCAGGCACTGCCTCGCCCGCCTCCCGGCCGCCGCCCGGGTACTCCCACAGGCCCGGAAGAACGTCGTGCGGGGCCTGGCGGACCATCAGGATCCGACCCGAGGTGTCGCGGAGCACGACGCCGACGCCGATCCGTTCGATGCCCTCGCTCGCGGCGAGTTCGGTGAGTACCTCGAAGTCGATCAATGAAGGGGCTCCTCGGTGTCGGGGTGACCGGTCGGTCAGGAGACTCGGTGGCGGGGGGAGGGTGGGCATTCCGTGAGGACCTCCAGTGATGGATGGTGTTCGAGCACACAGCACCAGGCATCGGCATCGTGCACGGCAAGTGCGCTTCGAGGCAGTGAAGTTGGACGGCTTCCAGTGGTCGGTGCCGCTGATGATGAAGCTGTTCGATTCTGGCGTTCAAGCGGTTTTTCGCCGGGCGAGCCCGGGCCGAACAGGGACTTTTCGATCACCCCTGCGCGTGCCCCAGAGCCTCCTCCGGCCGACCGCGGAGGGCGTCCGACAGGCGCCGAGCCCAGTGCACAGGCGGCGACAGCCCGTTCGAGTGCCGCCACCCCGGCCGGCGCCGAGGCGGCGGCGGGGGCAGCGTGGGTGAGCGGGCCGCGCAGTGCGTAGCCCTCGCCGGAATCACCCGTTCGGCTGGTCAACTGATCGGGGAGGTTTCGGCCGACGGATGCGTCCGGGCCAGTCGAGTCGCCACCCGTTGATCATCGACATTGACGATCCACGAGTAGAGCGGGAGCGGTACTGCTCGGGCCGGCCTTCGAGCTCTACGACCCCCCGAGTCAGGCGATCATCGGCGGGTCCGTGCCCGAGCGGCAACGGGTGCGCGCGTTCAGTCTCTTCAACGCCGCCCGCGCGGCGGGCGCCATGGGTGGCCGCTACCTGGCCGTGTTCGGCACCAGCTGGGGCATCGCCGCGACACTCGCACCCGTCCGCTGCTCAATGCGACCGCTTCCGGCCGGGGCCGTAGGTCGAGCGACCTGCGGGGACGAACGCCGAGCTCAGGTGACTGCCGTCCCGTCAGCGGGGCTGCATCCCGTCAACGGGGCTGCATCCCGTCAACGGGGCTACATGTCGAGCCCGGTTTCGACGCGGCGCCGCGCTGTGGCGGTGGTCAGGACCGGTCCGCGGCAGCCTTCGCGGACGAGGCGCGGCAGCTAGCCGCAGTGGTCCAGGTGGGCATGGGTGAGTACCACCGCGCGGATGTCGGCCGGGTCGAGCGGCAGCGGGCGCCAGTTGCGGCGGCGAAGCTGTCCGGCGTCACCGGGACGGAGTCGATGCCGGCTCGATCCCGGGAGGAATGACCATGCGCATCGTCGCCGCTCTCGCTGGGAACGCCCGGCTCCGGCGGAGCGGAGCGCTGGGCGTCGCCGCCCGGGCGTTCGGCTGTTGTGCGCCGTGAGGACGGGGGCTGTGCGCTGGGGGCGAAGTCGGCGTTCCTGTCCGCTGGCAGGGTTGGTCGCGTTCCCGATCAGCTCTCAGGGGAGTCAACTCGTGCACATCCACACCACGGTGGGCCGGCGGATCGTCGGCCTCCTCCTCGCGCTCGGTCTGGCGCTCGGCCTGATGCAGGCCGCGTCGGCGCCGGCCGCGCACGCCGATCCGAGCGATTCGATCACCAAGTTCGACTGGGACATCGGCGACCTCGAATGGGGCGGCGAGGCGGCGCACTCGAACTACTGGTACGCCATCGACCAGCTCCACCGGATCAGCGGCCACGACATCCCCAACCACCCCGAGGTCGCCTCCCAGCTCGACGAGACGACGCTGCTGCCGACCCGCCTGGTCGAAGCCCGGATCCTCACCCACGGGCAGTACCGCGGATCGCTCTACTGGTGGGCGGACAACCTCTACTTCGCCGGCTTCTACCAGCCGGCGTACGACAACCACCAGGGCACCCACTACGGCTTCCCGGACGTCTGGCCCGCCGAGTTCCAGCGCGTCACCCAGAGCCGCAACTTCCAGCGTCTGCCCTGGGACGGCAACTACTCCCGGCTGCCCGGCGGCGGCACGGGCGAGCGCGCCGGGCGGGCCATCGGCTACGCCAACCTCACCAACGCGCTCACCAGCATCGCGACCGCGGCCACCCGCATCCAGCGCGACTCGAACGGCTTCGCCCGCGAGATGGTGACGATCATCCAGGCGACCTCCGAGGCCGCCCGTTTCGGTCGCGTCTTCGACAACATCCGGGGCAACATCCGCAACTACACCTCGAACGCCATGGGGCCGGAGAACGTCGACCTCCAGCAGCACTGGGACGACGCCTCGACGTTCGTGTACCGGCGGCTGAGCGGCCAGACACCGACGTTCAGCATCAGCGGCCGGACGTTCCAGACACTGGCGGCCTTCCTCGCCTACGTCGGCTACATGGAGCTCCACGCCAAGGTGCCCCGCTGACAGCGGAGGCCACGGCCTTCCCCCGGGCCAGGGTCTTCCCCCGGGCCACGGCCGGCCTGGCCGCCCCCGTGCCTGCCCCGGCGGACGGGACCGGCACGTCCCGGAGCGCACGTCTCCTCCACCCATCGGAACAGGGACCATGACGACCAGTGAGAGTTCCCCGGCCGGAGCGCCGGACGGCCGGCGCTTCGAGCCCGATCTGCGCGGCATGACCCGGATCAACCTGCGGCCGATCGCGTCGCCGATGCCGCTCGGGTTCTACACGGTCGGGATCGCCTCGGTGATGGTCGGCTGCTTCCAGCTCGGCGTCTTCGAGGACGGCGCGCGGCGGGCGGTGGGCCTGGCGATCCTGCCGGCGTTCGTCCTGCAACTGGTGGTGGCGGTGTTCGCCCTCGGTGCCCGGGACGCCCTGGCGGCCACCCTGATGGCCTGCTTCTCCGGTCTCTGGCTGGCGAGTTCGCTCGTCCTGGTGGTGGATCCGGTCGGCGGGACCCACGTCCTGGGCGTGCTGACCGCCACCTTCGCGCTGTTCGCCCTGATGATGGCGGCGGTCGCGGGCCGCAAGCGGGCGCTCTGGATGGTGCTGTGCACCGCGGTGCCCCGGTTCGGGGTGGCCGCGCTCTCCAACCTGACCGGCGTCGCCCGGCTGGGCACCCTCTCCGGCGCTCTCGGGCTGCTGCTCGCGGCCGTGGCCCTCTACACGGCGTTCGCGCTGATGCTGGAGGACATGCGGGGCGAGGAGGTCCTGCCGATCGGCCGCAGTGGTCCCGCCCACCACGCGGTGGAGGGCGATCTGACGGTCCAGCTGCGCGACCTCGAACGCCAGGCCGGCGTGCGCCGCACCCTCTGAACTCCTCCTGAAAGCGACGATCATGGCTGACTCCATGCCCGTCGGCGGCACTGTGCCCGCTGCCGGCCCGCCCCAGTACCCCGCCGACCTCGTCCTGCGCAACGCGAAGATCCACACCGGCGACCGGGCCCGGCCCGAGGCCTCCGCGCTCGCCGTCCGCGACGGCCGTGTGCTCGCCCTCGGGGACGAGCAGGCCGTCGCGGCCCACATCGGGCCGGACACCCGGGTGGTCGACGGTCTGGGCCGGCGGGTCGTGCCCGGGCTCAACGACTCCCATCTGCACGTGATCCGCGGCGGGTTGAACTACGTGCTGGAACTGCGCTGGGACGGCGTGCGCTCGCTGCGCCAGGGTCTCGCGATGCTCCGTGAGCAGGCCGCCCGTACCCCGAAGGGCCAGGGGATCCGGGTGGTCGGCGGGTGGACGGCCGAGCAGTTCGCCGAACGCCGGCTGCCCACCCCGGCGGAG
>NZ_JZWY01000170.1:0-2475 GCF_000966955.1 Streptomyces sp. NRRL S-495 | reverse complement strand
GCCCACCCCGGCGGAGCTCAACGCCGCCGCGCCGGACACCCCGGTCTTCGTCCTGCACCTCTACCAGTCGGCGATCCTGAACCGGGCCGCCGTGCGCGCGGCCGGATTCACCCGCGACACCCCTGATCCGCGCGGCGGGCAGATCGTCCGGGGCCGCGACGGCGAACCCAACGGCGTCCTGCTGGCCGCCCCCGGCGCGCTCGTGCTGTACTCGACCCTGGCGAAGGCGCCCGCGCTGGACGAGGCGGACCGCAAGACCTCCACCCGGCACTTCCTGCGCGAGCTGAACCGCTTCGGCCTCACCTCGGCGGTGGACGCCGCCGGCGGTTTCCAGAATTTCCCCGACAACTACGCCACCGTCATCGAGCTGGCCCGCGAGGGGCTGCTCACGCTGCGCATCGCCTATCACCTGTTCCCGCAGACGGCCGGACAGGAGCTCGACGACCTGCGCCGCTGGGTCGAGACGGTGCGGCCCGACGAGGGCGACGAGTGGCTGCGGCTGAACGGCGCGGGGGAGAACCTCACCTGGGCCGCCGCCGACTTCGAGAACTTCAGCGAGCCCCGGCCCGAGCTGGAGGCCGGCTACGAGGGCCGGTTCGAGCAGGCCGTGCGGCTGCTGATGGAGCATGGCTGGGGCTTCCGGCTGCACGCGACGTACGACGAGACGATCCGGCGCGACCTCGCGGTCTTCGAGAAGCTCGCCGCGGACGGGCTGTTCCCGGCCGGCAGCCGCTGGCTCTTCGACCACGCCGAGACCGTCTCCCCGCACAGCCTGGACCGGATCGCCGCACTCGGCGGAGCGATCAGCGTGCAGAACCGGATGTCCTTCCAGGGTTCGGCGTTCGTCGACCGCTACGGTGCCGCGGCGGCCGCCCGCACCCCTCCGGTGACCGAGATGCTGGCGCTCGGCCTGCCGGTCGCGGCCGGCACGGACGCCACCCGGGTCTCCTCCTACAACCCCTGGGTGGCCCTGCACTGGCTGGTGACCGGACGGACCGTCGGCGGTCGCGCGCTCTACCCGCCGCAGCGGCTGCTCTCCCGGGAGGGCGCGCTGGAGCTCTACACCCGCGGCGGCGCCCGGATCACCGGCGAGGAGGAGGTGAAGGGGCTGCTGAAGGAAGGCTTCCTCGCGGACTTCGCGGTGCTCTCCCACGACTACTTCACCGTCCCCGCCGAGGACATCCCGCACATCGAGTCCGTACTCACCGTGGTGGGCGGCCGGCTCGTCCACGCGGTGGCCGAGTACGAGGGCCTGGACGAGGCGGCGCCGCCGATCAGCCCCGCCTGGAGCCCGGTCGCCCGCTTCGGGGGATACCAGGCCTCGCCGCCGCCCTCGGCCTCCGGTGCCCGGCAGGGCGACCGCCTGGCCGAGGTGGCGGCCGGCGCCGAGGAGCAGTACCGGTGGCGGCTCGCCCGCGGGCTCGAACCCGCCGGCCCGGCCGGCTTCGTCGACCCCTGCTACGGGGGCTGACCCACCGCTCGCCCGTCCGACACCACCCGGCCGGCATACCGAGCCCGACCTGACCGGACCGGCATACCGAGCCCGACCTGACCCGACCGGCATACCGAGCCCGACCGGCATACCGAGCCCGACCCGACCGACAGACCTGACCCGGCGGTCCGAATCCGACCGCCCCCTCTCAAGGAGTTGACCGTGACCGACCTCGCCTTCGACCTCGCCGACGTCTCGGCCCGGCCCAGCCCGGACCTCATCTCGCCCGACAACGCGCTGATGCTGTTCGTCGACCACCAACCGCAGATGTTCTTCGGCGCCGCGAGCGCCGACCGGGCCGGGGTCATCAACGCGACTGTCGGTCTGGCCAAGGCCGCCCGGGTCTTCGACGTCCCGGTGGTGCTCTCCACCGTCGCGGCCGAGTCCTTCTCCGGCCCGATACTGCCGCAGCTGCGCGCCGTCTTCCCGAACCACGAGGTCGTGGACCGCACCTCGATGAACGCCTGGGAGGACGCCGCGCTGGTCGAGGCCGTCAAGGCCACCGGCCGCCGCAAGATCGTGCTCTCCGGCCTCTGGACCGAGGTCTGCCTGGTCCTGCCGGCGCTGTCCGCGCTCGCCCAGGGCTACCAGGTCTACGTGGTCGCCGACGCCTCCGCCGGTGTCACGCCGGCCGCGCACGAGCACGCCCTCCAGCGGATGACCGCGGCCGGCGCGGTGCCGGTCACCTGGCTCCAGGTGCTGCTGGAGCTCCAGCGCGACTGGGCCCGCACCGAGACCTACGCGGACACCCTGGACGTGGTCAAGGAGCACGGCGGCGCGTACGGGACGGGCGTGGTCTACGCGCAGTCCATGATCGACCCGCACGCCGCGGGCTGAGCGGGAAACGGAACCGGACCATGGACACCGGTCTGCTCATTCTCCGCCTGGTGACCGGGCTGCTGATCGCCGGCCACGGCATCCAGAAGGTCAGCTTCCGGCTCGACGGCAGCGGCCTGGCCGGCGGCACCGAGGAGTTCCGGCAC
>NZ_JZWY01000169.1:0-1526 GCF_000966955.1 Streptomyces sp. NRRL S-495 | reverse complement strand
GCACCGAGGAGTTCCGGCACGACGGCTTCCGCGGCGGGACCCTCACCGCCCTCGCGGCCGGGGCCGGCCAGATCGGCTCGGGCCTGCTGCTGGCCGCCGGTGCGCTGACCCCGCTCGCGGCGGCCGGCGCCGCCGGGGTGATGACGGTCGCCCTGACCGTGAAGTGGCCGCACGGCCTCTGGGTGCAGAAGGACGGCTACGAGTACCCGCTCGTGCTGATCGTCGTCGCCACCGTACTCGCACTCACCGGGCCCGGCCGCTACTCCGTGGACCAGGCCCTGGGCCTGGCGCCCTGGGCCGCCTGGTGGGTCGCGGTCACCCTGCTGGGCGGCGTCGGCAGCGGACTCGCCGTCCGCGTCCTGCTGCACCGCCCCGAGCCGGTGACCGCCCGCCCCTGAGGCAGGCTCCGCCTCCTCCCCTCTCAGCGGCCCGCCCGCCACACGCGGCCTGCCCACTGCAGGCGGCCTGCGCACCGCACGCCGCCCGCCCGCCGCACGCGGCGGGACCACTTACCCCGGCCCGGCCCACCGGGCCCGGCCGTACCACCGACACCGAAAGGCACATCATGTCCTTCATCACGCTCTCCGACGGCTCGCAGAAGTTCTTCAAGGACTGGGGCACCGGTCGGCCGGTCGTCCTCTCGCACGGTTGGCCGCTGAACGCCGACGCGTGGGACAGCCTCGCCGTCGCCGTCGCCGAGGCCGGCTACCGGGTCGTCGCCCACGACCGGCGCGGGCACGGCCGCTCCGAGCAGACCTGGGACGGCAACCACATGGACCAGTACGCGGACGACCTGGCCGAGCTGCTGGAGCAGCTCGACCTCACGGATGCCGTCCTGGTCGGCCACTCGACCGGTGGCGGCGAGGTGGCCCGCTACCTGGGCCGCCACGGCAGCGACCGGGTCCGCAAGGCCGTGCTGCTGGGCGCTGTGCCGCCGCTGATGCTGCGGACCGGGGCGAACCCCGAGGGCACCCCGATCGAGGCCTTCGACGGCATCCGGGCCGGCGTCGCCGCCGACCGGTCGCAGTTCTACTACGACCTCAGTGAAGCCTTCTTCGGCTTCAACCGGCCCGGCGCCGAGGTCTCCGAGGGCAAGCGACGCGAGTTCTGGCTCCAGGGCATGCAGGCGGGCCTCAAGGGGGCGCTCGACTGCGTCGAGGCGTTCTCGGAGACCGACTTCACCGAGGACCTCCAGAAGATCGACATCCCGGTCCTGGTCGCCCACGGTGACGACGACCAGATCGTCCCGATCGCCGCTTCCGCCGAGAAGGCCGTGAAGCTGCTCTCCCAGGGCGTCCTCAAGGTCTATCCGGGCGCCCCGCACGGCCTGGTCGGCGCCTACGAGGCCGCGTTCACCAAGGACCTGCTGGAGTTCGTCGGCGCCTGACCCGCGCCTGACCCGCTCCGGCCGCGCCCAGCCTGCGCCAGGGCCGCTCCGGGTCCGCCGGTTCCATCAGTGCATCGTCCACGTACCACCGCCGCACCGCACTCCCGACGGGCCCCTCACCGGCGCCGACGCGCAGCCG
>NZ_JZWY01000168.1:0-6406 GCF_000966955.1 Streptomyces sp. NRRL S-495 | reverse complement strand
CCGGGAGGTCGCCGGCCCGGGGGAGCGACGGTGTGGGAGAGGCGCGACCCGCTCCTGATCGGCCGCCGGCGGGAGACGGACCTGCTGGACGCGGCACTCGCCCGGGCGGCCGACGGCGCGGGCGGTTCGGCCGTGCTGGTGCGGGGCGAACCCGGCGTCGGCAAGAGCACGCTGCTGGAGCGGACGGCCCGCGAGGCGCGTGAGCGCGGGTTCACCGTCCTGCGGGCGGTCGGCGCCGAAGCGGAGACCGACTTCGCGTTCGGGGCGCTGCACCAGGCACTCTGGGCCCTGCTGAGCGACTCCAGCACGCTGTCGGTCCATCAGCGGGAGGCACTCGAGAACGCCCTGGGCATCCAGGCCGGAGCGGCGCCGAGCGGGTTCGCCGTCGGCGCCGCCGCCCTGGCCCTGCTGGCCGAGGTGTCACTGGGCGGGCCGCTCCTGCTGCTGCTGGACGACCTGCACTGGATCGACTCCTCCAGCGCCACGGTGTTCGCGTTCGTACGCCGGCGCTGCGCCGAGCTGCCGCTGGTGATCGTCGGCGCGAGCCGGCCCGGTGGCCCGGTGGCCCAGTCGTGGTCGGCCGAGCCCATCGAGGTACGGGCGCTCTCCGAGCCGGACGCCGCCCTGCTGCTGCGCCGTAACCACCCGCAGTTGGCGGCGACCACCGCCCGGCGGGTCCTGCGGGAGGCGGCCGGCAACCCGCTCGCGCTGGTCGAGCTGCCGCGCCAGCTGGCCGCGGAGCAGCAGCGGGGCGTCGTCCCGCTGCCGGACCGGCTGCCGCTGGGGCGCCGGTTGGAGCGGATGTTCGAGCGGATGTTCGCCGGGCGGCTCGCCGCGGTGACCCCGGCGGCCGGGCGACTGCTCCTGCTGGCGGCCCTGGCCGCCGGGCCGGACTCCTCGGGCGGGGTCTGGCTGCGCGCCGTCGCCGGCGAGGACGCCCGGGAGGCCCTGGAGCAGATCGAGGCCGGTGGCCTGGCCCGGCTGGACGCGGCCGGGCGGCTGGTCTTCCGCCACCCGCTGGTACGCACGGCGGTGATCGCGGCGGCCTCGCCGGCCGACCAGCGCGAGGCCCACCGCACGCTCGCCGACTGCCTGCCGCCGGAAGACCCGCAGCGACTGGTCCACGAGGCCTCGGCGGCGCTGTTCCCGGACGAGGACCTGGCCCGACGCCTCCAGGAGGCCGGCAGCCGGCTGGCCCGCCGGGGCGGCGATGCGGAAGGGGCACTGCTGCTGGACCGCGCCGCCGTGCTCAGCGCCGACGCCGACGAGCGCGCCCGGCGGCTCACCTGGGCGGCCGTGATGGCGGCCCGCGGCGGGCAACTGCGGTACACCGCGGCCCTGGTGGAGGAGCTGAGGCGCCGGCCGGTGCCGCCGGACATCGCCCCACTGTTCGCCTACGCGGTGGTGTACGTCGACCAGAGCCACCGGATCGACTTCGAGTCGGCCGCCGCGCTGCTGCCCGCGGCCCTGGACGCGCTGACCGCCCCCGGCGCCGAGCCCTTCGACGGGCTGGCCGAGCAGGTCTTCTTCAAACTGCTGCTCACCGCGACCTACACCGACGACCCGAGGGCCTGGCAGGCGCTGGACCGCCACCGCGAGCACGTCTCCGAGCCCGCCCGACTCTGCCACCGGGCCTGGCTCGACCCGGCCCGTACCGCCCGCGGGGTGGCGCGCGAGCTGAGCGTGGTGGTCGACCGGATGAGCGAGGCGCAGGAGGCGGGCGCGGCCTGGCTGCTGCTCTGGACCGCCTCGGCGGTCGACGTGGCCGACGGAGACCTGTGGCGGCGCTTCACCGGCCTGCACGGCTACGCCACCCAGGGCTCGGTCGCGAAGGCCAAGTGCTACCAGGACTTCCTGCGCGGCCGCTGGGACCGCGCGGCCGTCTGCCTGCGCGAGGCCGAAGCGGCGGAGGAACTCGGCTACCACTGCAACGCGCTGCTGTTCCGTCACTACCACGCGCACTTTCTCGCCGGCCGGGGCGACGAGGCGGGGCTGGCGGCGACAGCAGGGCTGATCAGGCCGCCGGCAGCCCGCGCCGGGATGCGGTTCGTGCTGGACCGGCTGACCCATCTGGAGGGCCTGGCCGCTCTGGCGCACGGGCGGTACGAGGAGGCGTACACACACTTCACCGGGCTGACCCCGGTAGGGCGACTGCCCGGGGGCCTGCCCTGGTTCCACCAACTGGCCTTCGACCTGGCCGAGGCCGCCGCGCACACCGGCCGGCGCGGCGAGGTCCGCGCCCTCGTCGCCGCGGGGTCGGCCGAGCGGCCCGGAGAGATCTCCGGCCACCACGCCTTCCTGTTCGCAGCGGCGGCCGCCCTGGCGGCCGAGGACGACGCGGCCGACGACGCCTACCGCGCCGCGTACCGGACACCGGGCGCCGAGCAGTGGGTCTTCGAACTGGCCCGGCTGCGGCTGGCCCACGGCTCGTGGCTGCGCCGCCGCCACCGGGCCGAGGCCCGCGAGGTGCTCCGCGCGGCGCACCGGGCCTTCCGGCGGCTCCAGGCAGAGCCGTGGGCCCTGCGCTGCGAGGAGGAGCTGCGCGCCGCAGGCGGCCCGCTCGCCCCGGAGCCGCACCGGGTGCCCGAGACGTTGACCGGTCAGGAGCTGCGCATCGCCCGGCTTGCCGCGTCGGGCCTGAGCAACAAGGAGATCGGCCACCGGCTCGGGCTCTCGCACCGCACCGTCGCGGCGCACCTGTACAAGGTCTTCCCCAAGCTCGGCATCGCCTCGCGGGCGGCACTCACCCGCGCCCTGGAGGGCCACTGAGGTTGCGGGAGGCTGCGGGGCCGGACGTACCCGCCCGCTTGCGCGGCCCGCTCCGCCCACTGTGCCCGTCGTGCACTCCGTCGTGCCTCACGGCGCACGGCCGCCCGCACCCGGCGGAGCGACAGTCAGATGACCTAGGCGACCCCGCGCTCCCCGGAGCAGGCTGGTGGTGCGGGGCTCCGGCCGCGCACGACCAGAGAAAGGGGCTGCCCGGTGAACCTGCGGGTCACGACAGCTACGGTGCCGGACGGGGAGAAGGCGGTGCACTGGGGTCGGGCGGTGTCGTCCGCCCTGGCGCCGGTGGAGGTGGTGCCGTTCGCCGACGGCCCGTTCGACGGCCGGCTGGACTCGCACCGACTGGGCTGTCTGCGGGTCTCCACACTGGAGGCGGACGCGACGCGGCTCTCCCGGACGCCGGGCCTGATCGCGCGCACACCCGGGGCCGAGGCCCAGGTGGCGGTGGGTGTCCAGGTGTCCGGCCGTGCCGTGCTGACCCAGGACGGCCGGAGGGCCGAGGTGGCGGCCGGCGACCTCGTGCTGTACGACCTCGCGCGGCCGTACTCCGTGGACTACCCGCAGCGCTTCCGCTCCCACGTGTTCCACCTGCCGCACCGGCTGCTCGGTGTGCCGGAGGCCGAGATCCGTCGGGTGACCGGGCGCGCCGTCAGCTCGCGGGAGAGCCTCGGGGCCGTGTTGCTCCCGTTCCTCGACACCCTCGCCGACGCCGCGCCCAGCTACCCGGCGGCCGTCGGCGACCTGCTGGCCGGCAGTGTCGCCGACCTCGTCGTCACCCTCGTCGCCGAACTCGCCGGCCGGCCGGCCGCCGCCCCCGACGACGCGAACGCCGACCTGGTCCGGGCGGTCCGTACCCACATCGACCGCCGTCTCGGCGATCCCGGGCTGACCCCGCAGAGCATCGCCGACGCCCACCGCATCTCGGTGCGGTACCTGCACCGGCTCTTCGAGGGCGAGGGGGTGACGGTGAGCCGGCTGATCCAGCGTCGCCGACTGGAGGAGTGCGCCCGGGAGCTCGGCCGGCGGGGCCGCAGCGCGCCGACGGTCTCGGCGGTCGCCCAGCGCTGGGGGTTCGTCAACCCCGCGCACTTCAGCCGGGCCTTCCGGGCCGCGTACGGCACGTCCCCGCGCGAGTGGCGGGCACGGCGCGCCGAAGAGGCCTGACGGCGGCGACCCGGGACAGCCGTGCACGGTGGGGCCGATTCCGGTTCCCTCTCGGCACTGTTCCGCGGCGGCCGCTGCCTAGCGTGGCGAGGAGGCCCGCCCGGGTGCTCCGGCCCCGGACCGGACCGGCCTCCGGGCACGGTGGCGGTACCCCCGGCTCGTCGCCGTGCCCGCGACCGGCGCGGTGGCCGCCGCCCGCCGCAGTCACCACCCGCCGCGGGACCGCCGCGGGAGACGAGCGGAGTCCGGGCCGACCGGCCACTACGCCAGGAGCGCACCCGTGTCCGACAGCAGCACCCCCGACAGCCGGGACCCCGTCCTGGACGGCGGCCTCCGGGACTTCCTGGCCGCCCGGGTCCGCCGGTCCGACGCGGCAAGCGGGGAGACCGCGCCCCTGGATCTCTCCTTCCTGACCGGAGCGCACCCGTCGGACGGTCACCAGGACACGGTCGCCGGCTGGCTGGCGCTGCCGACACCGGCCGGTCACGTCCGGATCCAGGTGGTCCGACCGGTCGACGCGGCCCGGCCGACCCCGGTCGTCCTCTTCCTGCACGGCCTCGGCTGGGCGCTGGGCGACGCCGACAGCTACCGCCACCTGCTGCGCGAGTTCGCCGTGGGCGCCGACGCCGCCGTGGTCCTCGTCGACTACGGACGGCCGCCCGCCGCAAGGTTCCCGGTCGCCGTCGAGCAGTGCTACGCCGTGGCCTGCTGGATCGCCGCGCACGGGCACGAGATCGGGCTCGACGGGAGCCGGATCGCCGCGGCCGGGGACTCGGCGGGCGCCAACCTGGTCGCGGCCCTGACCCTCCTCCTGCGTCGGCGCGGTGGTGCCCGGCTGCTCCACCAGGTACTGCTCTGCCCGGTCACCGACGCGGACTTCGACACCCCGTCCTACCGCGACTTCGCCGAGGGGTACTTCCTCCACCGGGCGGACATGCGCCGCTACTGGGACGCCTACCTGCCCGACCCGGACGACCGCACGCAGTCCGCCGCCGCGCCGCTGCGCGCCGGCCTGGAAGAACTCGCCGGCCTGCCGCCCGCCTTGGTGATCACCGCGGAGGCGGACGTGCTGCGGGACGAGGGCGAGGCCTACGCAGCCCGGCTGCGGCGGGCCGGAGTGCCGGTCGTGGCCACCCGCTACCAGGGCGTCGTGCACGGCTTCGTGCTGCTCGACTCCCACTGCCGCACGGCCTCGGCCCGCGCCGCCCTCATCCAGGCCGTGGACACCCTGCACCTCGCCCTGCACCGCCACCCCTGGTAGCGGGCGCCGCCGCCCGCCTGCCGGTCGCGGCCCGTCCGGCGGTCGCGGTCCGTCCGGCGGTCGGCGGGCACGCGCGGCCTCCCGGGTGCGCCGTAGGGCCCGACCCTCGCGCCCGCCGACGAGGTCGCCGCCGAACCGGCCGCCTTCCTCGCCCGACAGCCGTAGGGCCGGCGTGCCCGCACCGGCGGGGGAGCGAAGTTCCTCCTGGTGTTCTTCCTGTTGTTCTTCCTGGCCACGCGCCGCCCGGCACGGTGGGATGAGTGGGCGGGTCGCAGCGGCTCGCCGGCAGGTCGGGGCGACGGCCCGGGCAACCGGCCGGCGCTGCCCCGCGCCCGACCCTCACCCCGCGTCAGAACGCAGCCCTCCCCGGACACCACCCGGCGGCCGCCGCAGGAGTACCGATGCCTGTCCTCACCCTCGACCCGCCGTCACCCGGCGCGGCGCCCGCCCCGTCCGCCGCGCGGCAGCCGGCACCACCCCGGGGCGTCCCCTACGCCGCGAGCATCGCCGGCCACCGGCTCGGCCCGCTGCGGATCTCCTCGATCGTGGCCGGACCGTGGCCGGCCGCGCACGGCCGCAACGTCGTGCTGTGCGGCCGGGACGAACACGTCACCTTGGTGCTGCCCCACCACGGCACGGCCGCCCTGCTGCTGGACGGAAGCCGGCTGCCGCTGCGGCCGGGCGCGTTCGCCGTTGCCCGGGCCGGTCGCCCGGTCGTCCTGGAGGTGTCGGAGGACTTCTCCGGTACGGCCTTCCACTGGCCCCGGGAGGCCGCCGCCGGACTGACCGAGGACGATCTGCTGGAGCTGTCAGGGACGGCCTTCGGGACGGACACCGGGACGGCCGCACTGGTGGCGGCCTATTTGGGGCGGCTGGCCCGGCCGGTCGCCTCGCTGGACCCGCAGCTGGCCGCCCGGCTCGTCACCACGGCCCAGGACCTGCTCACCGTACTCGCCCACGAACACCGCCTGCGGGCGGCCCGGCCGGTGCCCGAGGAGGTGCGCGCCACGATCGCCAGGACGAAGGAGTACATCCTGCGGCGGCTCGGCGACCCCGCTCTCACCCCGGAGGGGATCGCGGCCGCCCATCACTTCTCGGTGCGCTACCTCCACAAGCTCTACCAGTACGAGGGTGTCACCGTGGGCCGCTGGATCCAGCGCCGGCGCCTGGAGATGTGCCGGCGCGAGCTGGCCCGGC
>NZ_JZWY01000167.1:0-4835 GCF_000966955.1 Streptomyces sp. NRRL S-495 | reverse complement strand
CCGTCGGCCCGGCCGGCCACGGTGGCGGCCGTCGCCGGGCGCTGGGGGTTCGTGAGCACCAGCCACTTCAGCCGGGTGTTCCGGGCCGCCTACGGGGTCACTCCGCGCGAGTGGCAGGCAGGCGCCCGGGAACCGGATGCCTGGCCCACCGTGCCGGGCCCGACCGCGCCGACCGGTGCGACCCGGCCCGAGGAGGTCTGACCCGGCGTCACCCGCAGCGGTGCGGCACCGGCACCGCCCGGCACCGGCCGGTCCGCCCGGTCCGCCCGGTGGTGCCGCCAACGCGGCCAGTAGGGCGGTCGCCTCGGCCAGCCGGGCCGGGTCCCCGGCGGTCTCGGCGAACGCCCGGGCATCCCGCGCGGCCCCGAGGGCGCGCTCCCGTTCCCCGAGCTCCGCCAGGGCCCGCGCCTGACCGAGTCCGGCGATGGCCTGGAGCAGCGGCACCTCGACCCGCGCGCCCACCAGGCGTGCGTCGGCGAAGGCGTGTTCGGCTTCCTGCGGCCGGCCGAGCGCCAGCAGCGCCCGGCCTTTCTGGGCGAGCGCGTTCGTCAGGGTGAAGCAGGGTGAAGTCGCCGATGTGCGCGGCGGGCGCGGTGGCCGGGTCGGCGAGCAGTCCGAGGATGGCGTCGGTGGTGGCCACCGCGTCCCCGTGGCTGCCCGTGCCGGCCTGGGCGGAGGCCAGGGCCAGCAGCGCCTGCGGGTGCCCCTCGCGGTCGCCCGCCGTCGCGAACAGCTCCGCCGCTCGCCGGGCCCGGCGGACCGCCTCGTCCAGCTCGCCCAGCCGGACGGCGGCGGCCGCCGCGTAGAAGTGCGCCCAAGCCTCCTGGGTGACATCCCCGCCCCGGCGGGCGAGTTCGGCCGCCTGCTCCGCGATCGCCGACGACTCGCGGGGCTGGTGCGAGCAGTAGTGCACCGCCCAGGCCAGGTAGTTGGCGTGGGTGGCCGCCAGGATGTCGTCGCCCAGCGCGTGGGCCGCCGTTCGGGACAGCCCGAAGACCGTGGGCCAGTGGCCCCAGTTGGTCCAGCGATCGGAGAACCAGTGCATGGACTCCGCCGTCCGCACCACCTCGGCATGGCGGCCGGCCGCGGCCGCGACGCGCAGCGCGGCGAGCCAGTTGGCGCTCTCGGCCTCCAGCGCAGGCCTCGGCGGCGGCGCGCTCCTGCGAGGTCTCCTCCTCCTGGAGGCGCTCGCGTGCATAGAGCCGCAGGAGGTCGTGGAACAGCAACCGGTCGGTGGCGGTGTGGCCGAGCAGGCCCAGGTCGAGGAGCTCGTCGAGCATCTCCTCGACGAGCTCCGGGCCCAGGCCGGTGAGGGCGGCGCCCGCCCCTGGGCCGAAGTCCGGCCCCGGGACGAGCGCCAGCCGGCGGAAGAGGCGCCGCACCGGCTCGGAGAGCTGTTCGTAGGAGAGCCGGAACGCCGAGCGGATGCGCAGATCCCCGGCGGTCAGGCGCTGGAGGCGCAGATCCTCGTCCCCGAGCCGCTCGGCGAGGCCGCGCGCGCTCCAGGCGGGCCGGCTCAGCAGCCGGTTGCCCGCGATGCGCAGCGCCAGCGGCAGGTTCCCGCACAGCGCGGCGATCCGCGCCAGCACTGCCGGGCCGGAGCCGTCCGGGCCGGAGTCGTCCGGGGCGGCCGACCCGTCCGCACCGACCGTCTCGTCCTCGCGCTGCGCGAGGATCGCGCCGAGCAGCGCGGTGGCGGCGCCGGCGGGCAGCGGCGCCAGGACGAGCCGCCGCGCGTGCTCGATCCCGGCGAGCGTGCGGCGGCTGGTCACCCAGAGCCTGCTCGACCCCGGGCCGGGCAACAGGTCGCGCACCTGGGCCTCGTGGGCCGCGTTGTCGAGGACGACGAGGGCCTCCCTGTCCCGCATCAGGCGCCGATAGAGCACGCGGCGCTCGTCGGTCTCGGCCGGCAGGTCGCGTTCGCGGACGCCCAGCGCCCGCAGCAGGCGCGCCAGGGCGTCGTGCGGCACGACGGGTTCGGCATCCAGGCCGCGCAGGTCGACGAAGAAGCAGCCGTCCGCGAACCGGTCGACCAGCCGCGCCCCGGCGTGCACCACCAGGGCGGTCTTGCCCAGACCGGGCGCGCCGGAGACGATCGAGACCGGTGGACCCGCCGGGGCGGTGATGCTCCGTCCGAGCCAGGCGGTCTCGGTCTCGCGGCCGGTGAAGTCGGGGACCGCGGGCGGCAGGTCGCAGAGGCCGGGAGCCGCGGCGGCCGGCCGGCGCCGTCGGCCCGCGCGGGCCGCGCCCACCAGCTCCTCGGTGGCGGCCCTGGTGAGCCCCAGGGCGACGGCGAGGGCCTGGACGGTCCGGGCCTGGGGGCCGCGGCTGTGGCCGCGCTCCATGTCGCCGATGGCGCGGGCGCTGACGCCCGATTCCTCCGCCAACTCCTCCAGGGTCAACCCGGCCTCGTGGCGGTGCTGGCGCAGCAGCGACCCCAGGGCCGGTGGCTCCGGCTGGCTCATCCGATCCCCCCGACAGTTGAGGGGCCATCATACTGGAGAGTGGCTCTGACCTGGGAAGACCTGCTCCTCCGGCCGCTCGCCGCCGTAGCGGCCCAGGGCACAGCGGCTCAGGGCACACCGGCCCGGGCGCTACCCGGGCGCTACCCGGGCGCTGCCCGGTCGCGGTCGGCGCCAAGAATTCCGGTGCGTGACGTCAGCCTGGGTCCCAGACTGCGGACATGGATGAAATCACCGATCCCGCGGCCGTCGCGCCTGCAGAGCAGTCGAGTCGGCTACTGGGGTATCCACCTGGTGCGCGGCTGCTGATCGTCAACTGCGACGACTTCGGGATGTATCCGGCGATCAACGCGGCGGTGATCGAGTCGATCGAAGAGGGCATCGCGAGTTCGTGCAGCCTGATGGCCCCGTGTCCCGCAGCGCCGCAGGCCTTGGCGATGCTCGGCCGACGTCCGCGGATCCCGTTCGGAATCCACCTGACCCTGGTGTGCGAGATGCCCGACATCCCGTGGGGGCCGCTGACCGCCAAGGAGCGAGTTCCCTCACTGCTGGACCCTGCGGGCGAGCTGTTCCCACCGTCGCCCGCCGGACGAGCGGCCCTGCTCGGCCAGGCTCGGCCCGACGAGGTCGAACTCGAGTTCCGCGCCCAGATCAACGCTGTCGCCGATGCCGGACTCGCGCCGACCCATCTGGACTTCCATTGTCTGGCCGATGGCGGCCGCGACGACATCCTCGACCTGACCGTTGTGCTGGCCGCGGAGTACGGCCTCGCGGTCCGGGTCTGGCTCGAACCCGGGCGCCGGAGGATGCGCGATCGCGGGCTGCCGGTCATCGACAACGACTTCTTGGACAGCTTTTCCCTGGGCACCGAAGGGAAGGCCGCACGATACGTTCGGATGCTGCGTGACCTGCCCGCAGGGCTCAATGAGTGGGCGGTGCACCCCGGTCTGGGCGACGAGGAGTCGCAGGCCGTCGACGGTGGCTGGCCCGTGCGCCGGACCGACTACGAGTTCCTGACTTCGCAGCAGGCCCGTGATGTTCTCCAGGAGGAGGACATAGCCGTCATCGACTATCGAACGGTCCAGCAAGTCTGGCGTCCGGGCACAAGCTTCGGATGAGCGGTCCGGTCCGCTCCGAGGTCCCGGTCACGGCGGCGCCGCGTTGCCGACCGACCGCGCCGGGCTCCTCGACGGCCCGCGCCCCGGCGCCGGCCCCGTGTGCCGCACGGCTGGCCGGCCCGAAGCGGTGGCCTGCCGGTCAGTCGGAGAAGGTGACCCGGCCGGAGTCCAGGCCGTAGTACGCGCCGACCACCCGGAGCCTCCCGGCCTCGATCAGCGGACGCAGCAGGCGGTCGTGGTGCAGCGCGGCCACCGTCTGGCGGGTCTGGGCGTGGATGGTGGCCTCGACCAGGTCGCCCGGCGCCGTGCCCAGGCGCAGGGCCTCGTCGTAGGGGCGGCGCAGGTCCTGGGCGATGTCGGCCAGGTGACCGGGTGGCCGCCGGTGGTCGCGGAAGCACTCGACGGCGGTGGTCACCGCCCCGCAGCGCTGGTGCCCCAGGACCACCAGCAGCGGGGTGGCGAGTTCGGCGGGCCCGTACTCCAGGCTCCCGGCCACCAGCGGATCATGGGTGTGGCCGGCGGTGCGGATCACCATCAGGTCGCCCAGGCCCTGGTCGAAGACCAGCTCCGGCGGCACCCGGGAGTCGATGCACGAGAACACCACCGCGAACGGTTCCTGGCCCGCCGCCAGCTCGACCCGGCGGGCGGCACCCGTGTCCGGATGGGAGGCCCGGTCGCCGCACCATCTCTCGTTGCCCGCCCGCAGCCTGGCCAACGCCAGCGCGGGCGTGCCTGCCGGCGCCGGCTCGACCGCGGCCGCCGTGACCGGGGCCGGCACTGCGAGCGCGGCCGCGGTGAACACACCCGCCCGAAGCGCGGCACGCCGATCCATCATCCGTCCCACTTCCCTTGCAAAACGGCATATGTGACGGCGAATCACCATACTCCCGATTCTCCCGGACACTGACCGGCACCGAACCCGGGGGAGGGGCCGCCATCGGGGCTGCGACACGGGTGCGGGCGCACGGCGAGCGGACGCACGGCCGACCCGACCGCACGGCCGAGGTGGCCGGGCGAGGTGGCCGGGTGAGGTCCTGGCCTGCGACGGGAGTGGTTCGTGGGCCCTGCCGGCTGCTTCGATCCTGAACGCGGGGAGGGGCACGACGGATGGCCGCCACAGCCGCGCGCAAGGCGTCGGCCACCGTGGCCGGACCGCCCGATCGGTGTGCTGACAAATCGGCCACCGCGGGCCTCCCGCCCGGTCCCACGCCGGGGGCGCGTCCTGCCGGACGGCACAACACGTCCCGTCGCGACA
>NZ_JZWY01000158.1:0-4670 GCF_000966955.1 Streptomyces sp. NRRL S-495 | reverse complement strand
GGGGTGTCCGGCGGCCCGCCAGGCCGCGAGGCCCGCGCCGAGACAGGCCGCCCGGTCGCCGAGTTCGGCGCGCACCACGACGGGACGGCGCTGGAAGGTCAGGCGCTCCGTCAGGCCGGCCCGCACGGGGTCGAGCAGGAGCCGGTCCGCCTCGGCGAGGCCGCCGCCCAGCACGATCAGTTCCGGCGCGAGCAGGGTGGTGGCGGTGGCCAGTGCTTCCGCCAGTCCGGTCGCGGCCCGGTCCCAGACCGCCCGCGCCACGGGGTCGCCCTGCGCGGTCAGGGCGGCCACGTCGGCCGCGCCGGACACGGGCCGGCCGGTGCGCGCGGTGTAGGCGGACGCCACGGCGGCGGCGGAGGCCACCGTCTCCAGGCAGCCGGAGCCTCCGCAGGCGCACGCTCCCATCCCGGACGCGACGGGGATGTGGCCGATCTCGCCCGCGTACCCGCGGGCCAGGAGCGGTCGGCCGTCGCAGACGAGGGCCGCGGCGATGCCGGTGCCGATGGCGACGAACAGGACGTCGTCCGCCCCGCGGGCGGCCCCCATCGCGCATTCGGCGACGCCGCCCGCGCGGACGTCGTGGCCCAGGGTGACGGGCAGGCCGGTCCGTTCCTCCAGCAGGGCGGCGAGCGGGAGGTCCTGCCAGCCGAGGTTCACCGACCGGACGGCGAGCCGGCGGGCGTCGTCGACGATGCCGGGGACGGCCACCCCCGCGTGGTGCACCGGCAGGCCGGACCCGGCGGCCGAGCGGTTCAGGCCGAGCAGGGTGTCGGTGATGGCGTCGAGGACGGCGGACGGCCCGTCGGCGCGCGGAGTGGGCCGGTGCACGGTGTGCAGGGGGCGCATGCCGTGGTCGAGAACGGCGCCCTTCATCCCGGTGCCGCCGACGTCGAGTGCGATCACGCACCCGGGCGGGTGGCCGTCAGACGGGGGCGCAGCGGGGGGCGTGGAGCCGACCGGGGACGGGGAGGTGTTGCTGATCATGGGTGCCGAACCATCCTGGATGATCGAAGATGCGCACTGATAGCGCCAAAGATGCGAAATCCATCAAGATGTGTGAGCGCAGTATCCACGCAGAAGGCTCGCCGAGTCCAGAGGTCGGCCGCCGAATGTCGTGTGACGTGCGCGGTTTGCCCGCGCCACGCCTTGCGCGACGGTGCGGCGATACGATCAACTCCGCGCATACGTCCCGGGTCGGCGGACCGGCCGCCCAGGGCGGTTTCCGTTCCCGCCGGACGCGGCGCGGTGCCGGAGTTCCAGTCGAAGAAGGGTTGCTGCGCATGTCCAAGCAGGAGAGGTGGAGCAAGCTGCTCGAACTGCTCGCGGTCGACGGCAAGCTGGACGTCGACGAGGCGGCCGTTTCGGTGGCGGTGTCGCCGGCGACCATCCGGCGCGACCTCGACGAGCTGGCCGAGCAGCGGCTGCTCGTCCGTACGCGCGGAGGGGCGATCGCGCACGGCGTCTCCTACGAACTCCCGATGCGCTACAAGTCCTCGCGCCGGGTGTCGGACAAGCAGCGCATCGCGACTGCGGTGGCCGAACTGCTGGGGGAGGGGGACGTCGTCGGGCTCAACGGCGGCACCACCACCACCGAGGTGGCCCGGGCACTGGTGCTCCGGGCCGGCGGGGGGCCCGCTGAGCGGGGGGACGCGGCCTCCGGGCCGCTCTACACGGTCGTCACCAACTCCCTGAACATCGCCGGTGAACTCGCGGTCCGCCCGCAGTTCAAGCTGGTGGTGACCGGTGGCGTGGCGCGGCCCCAGACCTACGAGCTGGTCGGGCCGCTGACGGAGGGCGTGCTGAACCAGGTGGTCCTCGACGTCGCCGTGCTGGGTGTGGACGGCGTCGACCCGAGACTCGGCGTGATGACGCACCACGAGGACGAGGCCGGCATCAGCCGGCTGCTCGCGGAGCGTGCCCGGAAGGTGGTCCTCGCGACGGACTCGTCCAAGATCGGCAGACGCGCCTTCGCCCGGATCTGCGGCCTGGACCGGATCGACGTGCTGGTCACGGACTCCGGTCTGGTTCCCGAGATGGCGGCGCGGTTCATCGAGGCCGGTATCGAGGTCATCGCGGTCTGACTCTCCCGGACCACCCTCACGCCGCCGTAACCGGGTGCACGAAGCGCCTCCGCCCGGCGGGCTCCGCTCCCGCGGCAGCCCGCCGGGCGCTTTCCGTTCCGGCGTCGGGCGGGAGGACGGTGACCGGCCGGCCGGTGGCGCCGCCGTCAGGTGTTCCTTCTGTGTTCCTCCGGTGCTGGACGCCTGTCACGTTGGCATCGTTTGCGTAACAGGTCTGGCTCGGGGCCCGCCTGCTCGTGTTTACTTTGCCCACGGCAGATGCTCGTTTATGAGCGAAACACGGTTGGATCTTCCACGTGTATGCACGCTCCGAACTCTGCGGCAGTTTCCGGACCCCCACTGGGCCGCGTCGTCGAGACCGGCCGGGAGACAAGGCGGTACTGACGATGAACAAGCGCTCTCTCGCAGCGGCCTGTGCCTGCACCTTCGGGGCGCTCGCCCTCACCGCCTGCGGCAGCGGCGGCAGCACGGCCTCCGCCGACAAGGACGTGACGCTGAAGCTGGTGGCCGCCGACTACGGCGACAAGGCCTCGAACAGCTCGGCGTCCTACTGGAAGGACGTGGCGGACCGGTTCACCGCCGCCAACCCGAAGATCAAGGTCGACGTCCAGGTGATCAACTGGAACGACATCGACTCGCAGGTCAAGACGATGATCCAGAGCGGCAACGTGCCCGACGTCCTGCAGACCGGCGGCTACGCGGACAAGGTCGCCGACAACCTGCTGTACCGGGCGGACGAGGTGCTCTCGGAGCAGACCCGGGCCAACCTGATCGACAGTTTCGCCAAGGCCGGCGAGGTCGACGGCAAGCCCTACGGGATCCCGTTCGTCGCCTCGGCGCGGGCGTTCTTCTACAACAAGGCGCTCTTCGCCCAGGCGGGCATCACCGAGGCCCCCAAGAGCTGGGACGACGTCAAGGCCGCCGCCGAGAAGATCAAGGCGGCGGTGCCGGTGCCGGGCGTGACCCCCTACGCGTTGCCGCTCGGGCCCGAGGAGGCCCAGGGCGAGTCCCTGATCTGGGAGCTCGGCAACGCCGGCGGTGTCACGGACGCCAAGGGCGCCTACACACTCAACAGCCAGGCCAACATCGACGCGTTCACCTGGCTGAGGACGAACCTCGTCGCTCCCGGCCTGACCTACGCCAACCCCGCGACGACGGACCGCAAGACCGCCTTCGCGGACTTCGCGGCCGGCAAGGTCGCGATGCTCAACGGCCACCCCTCGCTGATCCAGATGTCCAAGGACGGCAAGGTCGACTACGGCGTCGCGCCGATCCCCGGAAAGGCCGGTGCGCTGAAGTCCACGCTCGGCGTCGCCGACTGGATGATGGCGTTCAAGGGCCCCGGCCACAAGGAGCAGGTCCGCGCGTTCCTCGACTTCGCGTACGCCAAGGAGAACACGCTCAAGTTCGACGAGCTCTACAACCTGATGCCGGTCACCGAGGACACCCTCGGGGAGATGACCGGCAACGGCAGGCACCAGGACCTCGAGCCCTTCTTCTCGCTGCTGCCGAACGCGGTGTTCTACCCGCTCGGCGACACGACCTGGGACGCCGTCTCCGCCGAGATCAAGAAGAGCGGAGGCACGGCCGTGAACGACCCGGCCAAGGTCCTGGGGGAGCTGCAGAAGAAGGCCGAGGCAGCGGTCTCCGACAAGTAGGCAGCCCGCGCACCGCATTGTCACGGAAGGCAGGCACTCCCTCGTGTCCACCACTTCAACCACATCGCGCCCGGTCCGCAAGGACAGGGGCGGCCTGGCCCGGCTGGGACCGCTTCCCTGGATCGGGCCGGCCGTCCTGCTGATCGCACTGGTCGTCCTCTGGCCGGTCTACGAGATGGTCCGCACCTCGTTCCTGAGGATCAGCAGCAGCGGATTCGTCCGGGGCTCGGCCGGATTCGACAAGTACAAGCAGCTGTTCGCGGAACCGTCACTGCCCTCGGTCGTCCTGTCGACCGTGCTGTGGACGGTGGTCGTGGTCGGCGCGACCATGCTGGTCTCCCTGGCGCTGGCCCAGCTCTTCAACCAGAAGTTCCCCGGCCGGCGCCTCACCCGCTGGGCGCTCATCGCGCCCTGGGCCGCCTCGGTCGTGATGACCGCCATCGGCTTCAAGTGGATGCTCAACCAGACGGCGGGCGTCCTCAACACCCTCATGACCGACCTCGGTCTGATCGACAGCCCCCGGGACTGGCTCGGCGACCCCGCGACGGCCTGGCCCTGGATGATGTTCGTCGCCGTCTTCGTCTCCCTGCCCTTCACCACCTACACCCTGCTGGCGGGACTGCAGACCGTCCCCGGCGAGGTCTACGAGGCGGCCCGGGTGGACGGCGCCGGCCCCTGGCAGACGTACTTCCGGATCACCCTCCCGCTGCTGCGGCCGGCGTTCCTGGTCGGAGTGGTCATCAATCTGATCAACGTCTTCAACTCCTTCCCGATCATCTGGAGCATGACCCACGGTGGTCCGGACAGCGACACCGCCACCACCACCGTGTTCATGTACCAGCTCAAGAACTCGGACATCGGGGAGTCCGCCGCGATGTCCGTGGTGAACTTCGCCCTCGTCGTCGTCATGGTCGTCGTCTTCCCCAAGGCC
>NZ_JZWY01001159.1:0-440 GCF_000966955.1 Streptomyces sp. NRRL S-495 | reverse complement strand
GCCCGGCGGCCGGCGGCCCGCACGTGCTCGCGCAAGGAGACCGGGCGGGTGCGGTCGCGCGGCAGTGGCCGCGGCCCCGGGCCGCCGTAGGGCGGCCGGTGCGGTTCGGCGTCGTCCGCATGGGCGGTCGTCTCGCCCTTCGCCTGCAGCACGTGGGCCAGGTGGCGGTCCTCCAGACCGTGGCGGAAGTGGCGTTCGCGCCGAAAGCGGTTTGTGCGACCAGCACCGCGGGCTGAGGTGAGGTGTCGTCCGCCCTGACGGACACCACCGCCCGCCGCAGGCACAACCGCAGACATGGTGGCGAATGAGGGGGAGGCGGGCCGCCGCCGGGGCGGGGGCGGCCCGCCGTGGTAGTGGTCCGCTACCAGGTAACCAGGATGTAGCCGGGGCCGCCGTCGGTACTGGCGGCGGGGGGGCTGGCCGGCGGTTCCTGCGGACCC
>NZ_JZWY01001158.1:0-4330 GCF_000966955.1 Streptomyces sp. NRRL S-495 | reverse complement strand
GGTTCCTGCGGACCCGGCCTGGCTGCCGGGGCTGGGGTCGGGTGCTCCGCCGTGGCCGCCCGCACCGCCCGTGCCTCCGGCACCGCCGGTTGCTCCGGTTCCGCCCTGTCCGGCGCCCGGGGGAAGGGCGACCGGCAGCGAGGTGGGGGCTTCGCCGCCCGTGCCGCCGGAACCGCCCGCGCCGCCGGTACCCGGCTGACGTGCCGGCTTCCCCGCCGGCGCCGCCGGTGCTACCCGCGGCCCGCACGCCACGTTTTCCCTCGCCGCCGCCTGCGCCGCCACCTCCGGATCCGCCCACCTGACCGCAGACAGAGCCATTCCGTGATCCCTGGACGGCCGGGACGGCTTGCCAGGGGATCCCATGCCGATCAAGCACTTCCGGCGGCACTTCGTGGAGATACCGTCAGATCGATCAGAAAGTCCTGATCGCCGGCACCGGAACAGCGGCCCTGGACGACCTCCGCCCCTTCCTCGGTGTCCTGGTCGTGCAGGCTCAGACACTCGCCGGTGACGACCGGGCGGATACGGAAATGGGGAGCGGCGAGCGAGCCGAACAGCTCGATGCGGAACTGCTGCGCCCGATCGTTGTCGGCACAGTCGTCCCGGGGTTCGAGCAGATCCCGCCCCGGGTCCGTCGTCAGGACGGTGAGGCAGCCGATGCCGTACTTCTCGTGGTGCCACTGGATCTGCACGGTGTCCTTGGCCAGCGGCTCGAGGAAGACGTTCGGCAGGTCGGTCCTCGAGCAGAGGCGTTGGACGGCGACAGCGGTCCGGTAGCGTCCGGTGCGATCCCTTCCTTCGGTGAGGCACAGCTCCGGCGTGCGAGCGGGGCGGATCTGCGCCCAACTGCCCACGGCCAACATGCGCAGCCCCGTCACGGGCACCGCCGGTACGGTGGCGGGCCCCGGCGAGTCGTAGAACCGGTCGCTGATGACGAGTGTGCCCGCAACCCCAATTGCCGCAGCGCCGACCAGGCCGGCCGCCCGGCGCCACCACGGGAGGCCCGCCTTGGCGGGCGTAGCCGCGGAGGATGCCTCGGAGTTGCCGTGGTTGACGCCGTCGGCGGCATCATCGTTCTGCCTGGGCTCATGGGCGGCGATACTGCGACGTTCCTCCAGCCACTCATGGACTTCCGCGTCACTGAGACCGCAGGCACGGGCGAAAGCCTCGACGAACTGTGCGCGCGGGAGAGTGGCGCGGCCGAGAGTACTCGCGATCGTGCTCGCCGGGAGTGCCGTGCCCTGTGCAGCAGCCACTCTCTCCAGCTGGCGATACGTCAGTTCCGACCGGGTGCGCAGCTTTCGGAGTTCCTTTGTGAACTCGGCGGGGGTTCTGGCCCTCTCGGGCCGTGGCGGCTCCTTCGGATCCACTGAGCCGTCCTCCCATTGACTCAACGACCTGGGCATCGCCCCACTGATGGCGACGCCGGCCTCCCCTCCGGTACGGCATCCTTCACGCTTGTTCGGTACACGGCAAGCACCGCCCCGAACATGGCAGGAATCGTTCCGAACAGACTCGAACTGCATCTCTCCTTGTCGGTCCGGCGGCGGCGCGCACATCCTCGACCCACAGCGGCGCCTACGTCATCACGAGGCCGCTCGCATGCGGGCATCGGCGCATGTGCTGACAGCAACCGCCGGTGCGCCGCCGAGACCCTCCCGCGGAAGGCACGCGGGCTCAGCGTCCAGTCCTGAGAAGGAGAAGGCAATGAAACTGCACGGAAGGATCGCCGCGTGCGCCATCGCGGGGGCAGCGGCTCTGGCGGGGTTCACCGCCACAGCTCCAGGTGCTTCCGCAACATCCGCCACCACCGCCCCGACGGTCGTCGCTCCCCGACTCGCGCCGGTCGCGGTGCTCGCGGAATCCGCCTGTCCCTACAGCGGGGCCCACCCGAACCTCTACTACACCGACACCGGCCCGGCCGTCACACACGCGCAATGCCTGATCAACATCTACGGCTACGGGATCGCCGAGGACGGCATCTACGGCGCCACTACCCGTGACGTGGTCCGGACCCTGCAGAGGCGGTGCGCGATCCCCGTTGACGGCGTAGTCGGCCCGAAGACGTGGGACTGCCTGCACCCGGACAGGAGCCCCAACCCGCGCTGAGACCGTTCGTCGGCGATGCGGTGTGCCGAGACCTCCTCGGTCCCGGCGCACCGCACTGCCGTACCGGCGGCCACCGCAGATGCGAGCCGCGGCGGACCGGGTCCTGGGCCGGCGAGGGAAGAGGATCCTGTCCAACACCGTCCCGGGACCGGCCCGGGTTCGGTCGAGGCCCTCCCGGCGGCGACGCATGGTCGTCGGCGTTGCCGGTGCAGGTCGCGCCAATGGTCCAGCAGTGTGCCCGCCAGGCGTTCACGGCCGGGGCGGGCAGCCCGGTTGCCCCTTCAGGCAGAAAGGCGGCCGAACGGAACCCGGCCGGGCCGAGTCGACGGGTCGTCGTGCAAGATGGGGCCCCGGGATCGGATTGGTACAGACCACAGCAGGGTCACTGCGACAGGACTCCACCCCCGGCCAGTAGTTGGACTCGTGGCACACGGACCTCCGCCGCGGAGGGTGCCGAGGGGAGCAGTGGATGGAACTGGCGGGGGTGTGGCGCCGGCTCGGCCGGCACGGTCTGGTGCTGGCAGCCGTCGCCGTGAGCGTCCTGGTGGCGACGGCGGTGCTGTCCGCGGTGGCCGGGCTGGCCCAGTCGGCCGCCACCGCCGGGGTGCGCCAGCGGCTCGCCGCCGACGCCGGCACCTCGGTCGAGGTGACCGCGCGCTGGACGGCGCCGGGCCTGTCCGCGGCCGACCGCGCGGTGCACTCGGCACTGGTCCGGACGATGGCCGGCACCCCGTTCCGCACCGCGACCGCGCAGCGCGGCATCAGCGCCGTCGACCTTACGCTGCCGCCCACCGGGCGCCGCTGGGCCACCGACACCGTGCTCCCCTCCCTCCTGGCGGTGCTGCCCGACCCCGGCCGCTACGCCCAACTGCGCAGCGGCAGCTGGCCGGACGCACCCGAGGCCGCCCCGGCCGCCGACGGCGGGCTGCGCGTCGCCCTTCCCGAGGCCGCCGCCGACCGGCTCGGCCTGGACAGCGGCGGCAGCACGGTCGTCCGCACACCCGGAACCGGCGAACCGCTCAAGCTCACCGTGACCGGTGTGTACCGGGAGGACCCGGACGCCGCCGCGTTCTGGGCCGGCCTCGGCGGCGCCGAGGCCGCGAACCAGCCCCTCGTGCTGATCGACGGCGCCCGGCTGGCCGCGCTGCCCGGGTTCGGCGACCGCATGCTCGCGGTCTGGCTGGCCCTGCCCGACACCGGGCGGTCGAGCCTCGCCGAACTCGCCGCGCTGCGCGACCGGGTGGCCGCCTTCGCCGGCTCGGACACCGCCCGCTCGATCTACCGCGGTGCCGAACCGGCACTGGCCGACACCGCGGTGCGCAGCGCACTGCCCGGTGCGGTCGACGGCCAGGTGGCGCCGGTCCTGACCGCGAGGGCCGAGATCGCCGTTCCGCTCGGCCTGCTCGCCCTGCTCGCCGCCGTGGTCCTCGTGCTGACCGCCCGTCGGCTGGCCGACGCCGTCGCCGGCGAGCACGCGCTCCAGAGCTCCCGGGGCGCCGGCGCGGCGCGGCTGCTCGCGGCGACCGCCGGCGAGTGGGCGTTGGCCGCGGTACCGGCAGCGGTCGGCGGGCTGCTGCTGGCCCGACCGCTGCTGGCCGCCGTGCTGCGCGTCGTCGGGGCGCACGGCCTGGCCGCGGGCGACGGCCCGAGCGCCCGGTGGGCCGCGGGCTTCGCGCTCCTGGTGCACGGCGCGGCTCTGCTGCTGCCGCTCGCCCGGCAGGCGGTGGACCCGGGTGCCCAGCGGGCGCTGCGCGCGCGCAGCCCGCGCCGACTCGGTCTGCAGCGGGCCGGGGCGGACCTGCTGCTGCTCGCCGTGGCGGTCTTCGGCTTCCTCCAACTCCGCCAGTACGAGGGAGTCGCGGTGAGGAACGCCGACGCCGGGTTCGACTCCTGGGTCGACCTGACGCTGGTGCTCGCCCCGGTCGTCATGGCGGTGGCCGGCGGTGTCCTGCTGCTTCGGGTGCTGCCGGCGGTGGGGCGGCTGCTGGAGCAGGCGGCCGGCCGGGCCCGCGGGCTGGTGCTGCCGCTGGGCGCCTGGCGGCTGAGCCGCGACAGCGGTCGCCAGTCGGTGCCGGTGCTGGTGACGCTGCTGGCGGTGGCCTGCAGCAGCCTGGCCGCCGGTGTGCTGGCCGCGCTGCCGACCAGCGACCGCGACCGGGCGGCCTACACGGTCGGCGCCGACCTGCGGCTGTCCGGGGTGTCCGGCGCGCCCGGGCAGCGG
>NZ_JZWY01001157.1:0-2362 GCF_000966955.1 Streptomyces sp. NRRL S-495 | reverse complement strand
TTGTGCCCGAATTCCGTCAGAGCGCGAGCTTGAAGCCGAGGTGGGAGGGGACGAATCCGAGGCGTTCGTAGAAGCGGTGCGCGTCTGTGCGGGTGATGTCGGAGGTCAGCTGGACGAGCTGGGCGTCGAGTTCGCGGGAGCGCTCGATCGCCCACTGGATCAGTTCGGTGCCCAGGCCGCTGCCGCGTTCGTCGCCGTGTACGCGCACTCCCTCGATGACGGTCCGGGTGGCGCCCTTCCGGGAGAGGCCGGGGACGACGGTCAGCTGCAGGGTGCCGACCGTCCGGCCGGCGCGTTCGGCGACGACGAGGTGCTGGTGCGGGTCGGCATCCATGCGGTCGAACGCGGTCCGGTAGGGAGTGAGATCGTCGGGGCTCTCGCGGGTCGCGCCCAGGGGGTCGTCGGCGAGCATCGCGACAATGGCCGGCAGGTCGTCGCCGGTCGCCCGGCGGATCGTCAGATCGTTCATGGTGACACCCTAGAAGGGCGGTTTCCGTCATCAGCCGGGCGGGGCGCTGGTGATGACGGCGAAGGCCGCGCCGTGCGGGTCGACGAGCCGGGCCTGGCGGCCGACGCCGTGGACGTCCTCGGCGGGGAGCCGGACGGTGGCGCCGAGCCGTTCGGCGGTGGCGACGGTGGCGTCGACGTCGGGCACCTCGAAGGACGGGAGCCAGTGCGAGGAGATGCCGGCGGCGGTGTCCCCGGGCGGGATCGGGCAGATCCCGCCGTGCGCGTCCGCCGTCCCGCCGCCGGGCGGGGTGAGCACCGTGTACAGGTCGAGGCCGAGCGGGACGTCCTGCTCCTGCCAGCCGAACACCGCGCGGTAGAAGGTCTTGGCGGCCTCGGCGTCGATGCTGAAGCACTCCGTCCAGCAGAGGCTGCCGGGTTCGGTGACGGTGTCCAGGCCGCGGACGGCGTGCGGCTGCCAGACCGCGAAGTCGGCGCCGGTCGGGTCGGTGCAGCCGGTGGTGCGGCCGCTGGTGAGGATGTCGAAGGGGCCGAAGCGGACCCGGCCGCCGGCCTCGCGGACCAGGGCCGCGGTGCGGTCGGAGTCGAGGGTGCGGAAGTGGACGGTCCAGGCGGCGCGGTCGCCGGCGGAGGTGACGGGGCCGAGCGCGGCGACCGTCCGGCCGTCCTGGCGGAAGAGGCTGTGCCGGGCGGCACCGGGGCCGGTGGCGGAGGTCCAGCCGAACAGCCCGGTGTAGAAGGAGACCGAGGCCGGGGTGTCCGGGCTCGCGAGGTCGAGCCAGTTGGGGGCACCCGGCCGGAAGGCGGTGGTGAGCACGGTGTTCCGCTCCTTCGATGTCGGACCTGGCCCCACCCCGCTTGCCCCAGCCTGGCACTGCCGCCCGGGATGTCGCACCCGGACGGTACGGTGCGTAGCGGAAGTCGTCCCGCACGGTGACAGGAGGCCCGGTGGCCAGGCAGACAGCGGCGCGCACCGGAACCGGCACCGGCAACGACCAGGCGGTGCCGCGGCAACTCGCCCAGGTCGAGGGTGTGCTGGAGCGGATCACCTACGCCAACGAGGAGACCGGCTACACCGTGGCGCGGGTCGACACCGGGCGGGGCGGCAACGATCTGCTGACGGTGGTCGGCGCGCTGCTCGGGGCACAGCCGGGGGAGTCTCGGGGCACAGCCGGGGGAGTCGCTGCGGCTGCACGGGCGCTGGGGGTCGCATCCGCAGTACGGCAAGCAGTTCGTGGTGGAGAACTACACGACGGTGCTGCCGGCGACGGTGCAGGGTATCCAGCGCTATCTGGGGTCGGGGCTGATCAAGGGGATCGGGCCCCGGTTCGCCGAGCGGATCGTGGAGCGGTTCGGGGTGGACACCCTGGAGGTGATCGAGCACGAGCCGGGCCGGCTGATCGAGGTGCCGGGGCTCGGGCCGAAGCGGACGAAGAAGATCGCGGCCGCGTGGGAGGAGCAGAAGGCCATCAAGGAGGTGATGGTCTTCCTGCAGGGGGTGGGGGTCTCGACCTCGCTGGCTGTACGGATCTACAAACAGTACGGGGACGGCTCGATCGGGGTCGTGAAGAACGAGCCGTACCGGCTGGCCTCGGACGTCTGGGGCATCGGCTTCCTCACCGCGGACCGGATCGCGCAGGCCGTGGGCATCCCGCACGACAGCCCGGAGCGGGTGAAGGCGGGCCTGCAGTACGCGCTGTCCCAGAGCAGCGACCAGGGGCACTGCTACCTGCCGGAGGAGCGGCTGATCGCCGACGGGGTGAAGCTGCTCCAGGTGGACGTGGGGCTGGTGATCGACTGCCTGGCGGAGCTGGTGGCCGCCGAGGGGGTGGTGCGCGAGCAGGTGCCGGGGGCGGCGGGGGAGCCGATCACGGCGGTGTACCTGGTGCCGTTC
>NZ_JZWY01001156.1:0-4337 GCF_000966955.1 Streptomyces sp. NRRL S-495 | reverse complement strand
GTGTACCTGGTGCCGTTCCACCGGGCGGAGATCTCCCTGGCCAATCAGCTGCTGCGGCTGCTGCGGGCGGACACCGACCGGATGCCGTGGTTCGGGGACGTGGACTGGCCGGCGGCGCTGGGCTGGCTGGCGCGGCGGACGGGCGCGGAGCTGGCGCCGGAGCAGGAGCAGTCGGTGCGGCTGGCCCTGACCGAGCGGGTCGCGGTGCTGACCGGCGGCCCCGGTTGCGGCAAGTCGTTCACGGTGAAGTCGATCGTGACCCTGGCGCTGGCGAAGCGGGCCAAGGTGGTGCTGGCGGCGCCGACCGGGCGGGCGGCGAAGCGGCTGGCGGAGCTGACCGGGGTGGAGGCCTCGACCGTGCACCGGCTGCTGGAGCTGCGGCCGGGCGGGGACGCCGCGTACGACCGGGACCGGCCGCTGGACGCGGACCTGGTGGTGGTGGACGAGGCGTCGATGCTGGATCTGATCCTGGCGAACAAGCTGGTCAAGGCGGTGGCCCCGGGCGCGCACCTGCTGTTCGTGGGGGATGTGGACCAGCTGCCCTCGGTGGGTGCCGGGGAGGTGCTGCGGGACCTGCTCGCGGAGGGCGGGCCGATTCCCTCGGTGCGGCTGACCAGGATCTTCCGGCAGGCACAGCAGTCGGGGGTGGTGACCAACGCGCACCGGATCAACGAGGGGCTGCCGCCGCAGACCGAGGGGCTGCCGGACTTCTTCCTGTTCGCGGAGGAGGACGCGGAGCTGGCGGCGGGTCTGACGGTGGACGTGGTGGCGCGGCGGATCCCGCAGAAGTTCGGCTACGACGCCCGGCGGGACGTCCAGGTGCTGGCGCCGATGCACCGGGGCCCGGCGGGCGCGGGGAACCTCAACACGCTGCTACAGGCGGCGGTGACGCCGGCCCGGGAGGGGCTGGCGGAGCGGCGGTTCGGCGGGCGGACGTTCCGGGTGGGCGACAAGGTCACGCAGATCCGCAACAACTACGACAAGGGGCGGAACGGGGTCTTCAACGGCACAGTGGGAGTGGTGACGGCCCTCAGCGTGGACGACCAGCGGCTGACGGTGCTGACGGACGAGGACGAGGAGGTGCCGTACGACTTCGACGAGTTGGACGAGCTCGCGCACGCCTACGCGGTGACCATCCACCGGTCGCAGGGGAGCGAGTATCCGGTGGTGGTGATTCCGGTCACCATGTCCGCGTGGACGATGCTTCAGCGAAATCTGCTCTACACCGCGGTGACCAGGGCCCGAAAACTGGTTGTGCTGGTGGGGTCACGGAAAGCGATCGCCCAGGCGGTTCGCAGTGTCAGTGCAGGTCGGAGGCATGCCGCGCTCGACCACCGGTTGGCGTCTGGATGATTCTCCAAGGGATGCTTGCCTCTATTGTTCTCTTGACGTGAAGAGATTTACGGCAGAGCCTGGTGGGGTGCCGATCTTGTCCGGTTCGTACCGGCTGCGGCGGCAGGTTTTGTAGGGGCGGGCCCTTTCGGGTCACCCCGGGTGCGCGGCTGTCCGCCGGATGGGGGATGGTAGAGACAGTCAGGGCACCTTGGAAGAGGATTCATTTCGTCGGTGAGGAAGACGTGAGCGACAACTCGGTAGTACTGCGGTACCAGGACGGCGAGTACGAGTACCCCGTCGTCGAGAGCACTGCGGGCAACGCCGGCTTCGACATCTCGAAGCTGCTCCCGCAGACCGGCCTGGTCACCCTGGACAACGGCTTCGGCAACACCGCCGCCTACAAGTCCGCGATCACTTTCGTGGACGGTGACAACGGCATCCTGCGGTACCGCGGTTACCCGATCGAGCAGCTCGCCGCCAAGGGTGACTTCATCGAGACCGCCTACCTGCTGATCAACGGCGAGCTGCCGAACGCGGGCCAGCTGGAGGCGTTCAACCGCGAGATCACCCAGCACACCCTGCTGCACGAGGACGTCAAGCGCTTCTTCCAGGGCTTCCCGCGGGACGCCCACCCGATGGCCATGCTGTCCTCGGTGGTCGGCGCGCTGTCGACGTTCTACCCGGAGAGCCACAACCCGTTCGACGCGGCCCAGCGCCACCTGTCGACGGTCCGCCTGTTGGCGAAGCTCCCGACCATCGCGGCGTACGCGTACAAGAAGGCGATGGGCCAGCCCTTCGTCTACCCGCGCAACGACCTGAGCTACGTCGAGAACCTCCTGCGGATGACCTTCGCGGTCCCGGCCGAGGACTACGAGCTCAACCCGGTCATCGTCAACGCGCTGGACAAGCTGCTGATCCTGCACGCGGACCACGAGCAGAACTGCTCGACCTCCACCGTGCGTCTGGTCGGCTCCAGCCACGCCAACCTGTTCGCCTCGATCTCGGCGGGCATCTCGGCGCTGTGGGGCCCGCTGCACGGTGGCGCCAACCAGGCCGTGCTGGAGATGCTGGAGAGCATCCAGAAGGACGGCGGCGACGTCGACGCCTTCATCACCAAGGTCAAGAACCGCGAGTCCGGCGTCAAGCTGATGGGCTTCGGCCACCGCGTGTACAAGGCCTTCGACCCGCGCGCCGCGCAGGTCAAGCTGCTCGCCCACGAGGTGCTCGGCCAGCTCGGCAAGTCGGACGAGCTGCTGGAGATCGCGCTCAAGCTGGAGGAGCACGCGCTCAAGGACGACTTCTTCGTCTCGCGCAAGCTCTACCCGAACGTCGACTTCTACACCGGTCTGATCTACCGCGCCATGGGCTTCCCGACCAGCATGTTCACCGTGCTGTTCGCCCTCGGCCGGCTGCCGGGCTGGATCGCCCACTGGCACGAGATGATCAACGACCCGACCAGCCGGATCGGCCGTCCGCGGCAGATCTACACCGGCGTCGAGATCCGCGACTACGTCGGGATCGACGCCCGCTGACGCCAAGCGCACGCCCTGACACCGTGCCACGAGGGCCCGGCCGCACTTCTGCGGCCGGGCCCTCGGTCGTTGCTCCTCCATGTCCGGCGCACGACTCCGGGGGCGGCTGTGGGCCCGGGACGGCCGCTCAAAGCGTCCCCGGCCCCGCCACACCCCGGCGTCGTGCGCGAAGGCCGCCAACCTCGGCGACCGACCCGGGGCCCGCCGGAGCCCCGTCGGCGACAGTGGTGGCCACGCGTCGACGTCATGCCGTTCGCCACGTCTTCGCCCACCGGAAAAACTGCCGCACTACCAACCTAAGACGTATCAGCGTGCGAGAAGTTACGCCCGGGGGGTGTGAGCTGCCTCTCGCCACGCTCCGTGTGCGTGCAGTACCGGCTCCATACCACACCTTGCGGCGGCGGCGACGTCACCCTCCCCGCAGTCACGGCAACCGAGCGTGATAGGAATCGTGGCATTCCGGTACGGACCGCCCCGCACCTCGCAGCGTGGCGGCGGAGCTGGGGAGGGAGTGCGCAGATGACCAGGAACGTGGTTGTCACCGGCGGTGGCACGGGGATCGGGTACGAGGTGGCGCGGCGGTTCGCCGAGGCCGGCGAACGGGTCGTGATCGTCGGCCGGCGGCGCGCGGTGCTGGAGGAGGCCGCCGCCGCGTTCGGGCCGAACGTGACCCCGCTGGTCTGCGACCTCGCCGATCCGGACGCCGTGGAGTCCGCGCTCGCCGAACTGCCCGAGCGGATCGACGTGCTGGTGAACAACGCCGGCAGCCGGGAGACCGTGATCGGCGCCGGGCCGCACGCCCTGCTGGCCCGCTGGCGGGGTGACTTCGAGCGCAATGTGCTGACCGTGGTGCTGCTCACCGAGTCGATCCGGGACCGGCTGACCCCTGGCTCCGGCCGGGTGGTCACCATCAGCTCGATCGCGGCGCTGCGCGGGGCGGGCTCGTACGGGGCGGCGAAGGCCTCGCTGCACGCCTGGAACAACTTCCTGGCCGCCCAGCTCGGCACCTCGGGCATCACGGCCAACATCGTCGCCCCGGGCACGGTGGCGGGCACCGAGTTCTTCGGGCCGAGGCTGGACGAGGCCGAGGTCTCCCGCCGGGCGGCCCGCACCCTGCTCGGGCGGATCGGGGAGACCGGCGAGGTGGCGGCGGCGGTGCAGTTCCTGGCCTCGCCGGAGGCCGGGTTCATCACCGGGGAGATCCTGCACTGCAACGGTGGCGAGCTGCTCGGCCGCTGAGGGCTGTGAACGGCCGAGGGGCCCGTACCGCGTCTGCGGTACGGGCCCCTCGGCGCTTCCTGGGCCTTTTCCTGGGCGCTGCCGGGCCCCGGGGGCCTAGCCGGCCTGGAAGGTGCGGAGCCGGAGGCTGTTGGTGAGCACGAAGACCGAGGAGAAGGCCATCGTGGCGCCGGCGATCATCGGGTTGAGGAGTCCGGCGGCGGCCAGGGGTATCGCGGCGACGTTGTAGCC
>NZ_JZWY01001155.1:0-397 GCF_000966955.1 Streptomyces sp. NRRL S-495 | reverse complement strand
TCGCCGAGGTCACCGGAGCCGTCGCGGCCGGCGACCTCACCCGCTCGATCACCGTGGACGCCTCCGGCGAGGTCGCCGACCTCAAGGACAACATCAACTTCATGGTGGAGTCCCTGCGCGAGACCACCCGCGCCAACGAGGACCAGGACTGGCTGAAGACCAATCTCGCCCGTTTCTCCGCGCTGATGCAGGGCCGGCGGGACCTGGGCGTCGTCGCCGAGTCCATCATGGACGAGCTGACCCCGCTGGTCTCCGCGCAGTGCGGCGCCTTCTACCTCGCCGAGGAGACCGACGACGGGACGGTGCTGCGGCTGGTCGCCTCCTACGCCTTCCCCAGCGACTCGTCCCGGCCCGGCCCGTTCCGGCTCGGCGAGTCCTTCGTCGGCCAGTCCGCCCG
>NZ_JZWY01001154.1:0-1231 GCF_000966955.1 Streptomyces sp. NRRL S-495 | reverse complement strand
TCCGCCCGCAGCCGCCGCACCATCGCCGTCGACCAGCTGCCGCCCGGCTACCTGTCCGCCACCTCCGGCCTGGGCCGCACCGACGCGCTGGCCCTGATGGTGCTGCCGATCATCGTCGAGGACCAGGTCCTCGGTGTGATCGAGCTCGCTGCCGTCCAGCCGTTCACACCGGTGCACCGCGACTTCCTCGGCCAGCTGATGGAGACCATCGGCGTCAACGTCAACACCATCGTCGCCAACGCCCGCACCGACGAGCTGCTCGGCGAGTCCCAGCGGCTCACCGCCGAACTCCAGGCCCGCTCCGAGGAGTTGCAGGCCCGCCAGGAGGAACTGCAGGTCTCCAACGCCGAGCTGGAGGAGAAGGCGGAGCTGCTGGAGGCGCAGAAGAGCGACATCGAGGCGAAGAACCTGGAGATCGAGCAGGCCCGCCAGGAACTGGAGGACCGCGCCCACCAGCTGTCCGTCGCCTCGAAGTACAAGTCGGAGTTCCTGGCCAACATGAGCCACGAACTGCGCACCCCGCTCAACAGCCTGCTGATCCTCGCCCAGCTGCTCGCCCAGAACCCCACCCGGAACCTCACCGCCAAGCAGGTCGAGTACGCGGGCATCATCCACTCCGCCGGCTCCGACCTACTCCAGCTCATCAACGACATCCTCGACCTGTCCAAGGTCGAGGCCGGCAAGATGGACCTCAACATCGAGACGGTGCCGCTGGCCACCCTGGTCGACTACGTCGAGGGCACCTTCCGCCCGATGACCGGCCAGAAGAGCCTGGCCTTCGCCGTGCGCACCGGCGACGGCGTCCCCGGCGAGCTGCGCACCGACGACTACCGGCTGCGCCAGGTGCTGCGGAACCTGCTCTCCAACGCCGTCAAGTTCACCGCGCAGGGCGGCGTCGACCTGCGCATCGAGCCCGCCGCCGAGGCGGAACTCCCCGACGGCGTGCGCCGGGACGGCCCGGTGGTCGCCTTCCGGGTCACCGACACCGGCATCGGCATCGCCCCGCAGCACCTGGAGACGGTGTTCGGCGCCTTCCAGCAGGCCGACGGCACCACCAGCCGCAAGTACGGCGGCACCGGGCTGGGCCTGTCGATCAGCCGTGAGATCGCCTATCTGCTGGGCGGCGCGATCACCGTCGAGAGCACCCTCGGCCAGGGCAGCACCTTCACCCTCTACCTGCCCACCACCCGGCCCGACCTGTCCGAGCCCGTCACGGCGGCCGCGGCGGCCG
>NZ_JZWY01001153.1:0-3495 GCF_000966955.1 Streptomyces sp. NRRL S-495 | reverse complement strand
CGTCGGCGGTCCGCCGCTCGCCGACGGCCCCGCGGTACCGCTGCCCGCGCGCCGCCTGCTGGTCGTCGAGGCCCGCGCCAACGGACTGCTCGGCCTCGTCGCCGAGAACGCCCTCGCCGACCTGCCCCGCACCGACGGCCGCGAGGTGGAGATCATCACCGCCGTCGGCGTCCACGAGGCCGCCGCCACCCTGGCCGACGGGCCCTGCCACTGCCTGGTGCTCGACCTCGACCTGGCCGACGGCGCCGCGCTCGCCCTGCTGAAGGACATGGACGGCGACCCGGCCCTGCAGTCCGTCCCCGTGCTCGCCCACCGCAGCCGCGCCGTCGCCACCGACGACGACCTGCTCACCCGCGGTGCGACCAGGCCCCTGGAGATCCTCTCCAGCCTCGACGAGCTGCGCGAACGCGTCGCCCTGCACATGAGCGCCGAGCGGCCCGAGGACATCCGCCCGCGCACGGCCCGTACCGCACCGGCGTGGGACCCCGACGCCGACCCGAGCCTGGCCGGCCGCACCGCGCTGGTCGTGGACGACGACGACCGCAACCTCTACGCGATCACCGGGATCCTCGAACTGCACGGGATGAACGTGCTGCAGGCCGAGAACGGGCGCGCCGCACTGGACGCCCTGGCCACCCACGCCTCGATCGACGTCATCCTGATGGACGTCATGATGCCCGAGATGGACGGCTACACCGCCACCGCCGCGATCCGCGCGATGCCCGAGCACGAGCGGCTGCCGATCATCGCCGTCACCGCCAAGGCCATGCTCGGCGACCGGGAGAAGAGCCTCGCCGCCGGAGCCAGCGACTACGTCACCAAACCGGTCGACGCCGCCGACCTGATCGGCCGGATCAGGGACCAGCTCACTGCCCAGGCACTGAACCCCGGACACGGCTGACCCGCACCCGACCGTCAGGAGACCGCCGTGCACCAACCCCTCGACCCGCCCGCGGACCATACCGCGGGGGTCTTCCCCCACACCGGCACACCCACGGTGGGACCGCAGCGCGAGCACCCGGGCGACCGACCTGCGGGCGACCGGCCCGCAGGCGACCGGCCCACCGGCGACCGACCCGCGGGCGACCGGCCCGCCGGCACCCGCCCGGCCCCCGCCGCGGTCACCCGCCTCGCCGCCACGGTGGAGAACCTCCGCTCGGAACTCGCCCGGGCCCAGGCCGACGCCGCCGGCCGCTCCCTGCTCGAGATGGCCGCCGGCGTCCTGGTCGAACGGCTGCGCTGCGGCCCGACGGAGGCGGCCGCCCAGCTGACCGCGCTCGCCGAACAGGCCGGCGTGCCCGTGCTGGAGTTCGCCGCCGAACTGGTCAACCAGGTCGCCGCGGACCGGATCTCCGCCATCGCCCGCGAGTTCATCACCTCCTCCGTGGACCGCCAGGAGGAGGCCGCGGTACGGCTGCGCGTCGCCGAGGCGCACAGCCTGGCCGCCGGCGGGCCCGCTGGGCGCCGTCGCCGTCGCGATCTGGGCCGCCCACCCCGACCAGTCGCTGACCCTCGAAGGCAGCGCGGGCTTCAGCGAGGCGGAGGCCCGCCGCTGGCGGTACGTCCCGCCCGGTGTGTCCACCCCGGCCCGCCGGGCGCTCGACGAGCGGGAGACGATCGCCTACCCCACCCTCGTGCAGGCGGCACTGCCGACCATCGGCCAGCACGAGTACACCGGCGGACGCATCGCGGTGCCGGCCGGGACCGGCGGACGGCTGATCGGCGTACTGGAGATCTGCTGGCCCACCGGCCTGCCCCCGCGGTCCCAGCCGCTCCAGCGCCAGTTCGAGGCACTGGCGGAACTGTGCGCCACCACCCTGGAGCCCTGGACCGAACCCACCGGCCCCGAGCGGACCGACCAGGAGTTCGACGACCTGCAACGGCTCACCGACGGCGTGCTCGACCCCTGCCTGATCCTCCGACTCGCGCCCGGCCGCTCCGAACTGCCCCTGGAGTTCGCCGTCCGGCACGTCAACCCCGCGTTCGTCGACTTCGCCGGCCGGCCGAACAGCGCGGTCGCCGGCGCGCGCCTGCTGGAGGCCTACCCGCTGGCCGCCGAGGCCGGCGGCCTGGCCGAGAAGGTGGAGCACGTCTTCGCCACCGGCGAGCCGTTCCGCACCACGGACATGCGGCTGGCCGCCACCGTCGACGGCATCCCGCTGCTCGCCCGGGCCCGGGTCAGCATCAGCCGGCACGGCCGGCACATCGTGGTGATCTGGCGGCTCGACGACGGGACGCCGCGGGTGGCCCGGCTGCTCCAGCACGCGCAGCGCCTGGGCAGGATCGGCGGCTTCGAGGAGAACGTCCAGACCGGCCAGATCGCCTGGAACGAGACCCTGTTCGACCTGCACGGCCTGCCCGCCACCGCCCAGCCGATCGCCCTGGAGCAGCTCCCCGAGCACGCCCACCCCGACGACCGCCCGGCGATCGGCCGGTTCCTGCGCACCCTGCTGCACCACCGGCGCCCGGCCTCCACCGCCTTCCGGCTGCAGCGCTCCGACGGCGTCGCCCGCCACATCCGCGTCGTGGCCGAACCGGTGCACGACGAGAACGCGGCGCTCACCACCGTCCGCGGCGCCTACCAGGACATCTCCGCCCAGCACTGGACCGAGGTCGCCCTCGCCGCCACCCGCGACCAGCTGGCGCACAGCGAGCAGCAGGCCGCCGAACGCAGCCGCCTCGCCCTCCAGCTGCAGCACGCCATCATGCCGCCCGCCCGCGGCCCGCTCACCCTGCACGACCTCCAGGTCGCCGTGCGCTACCGCCCCGCGGAGAAGGACCACCTGGTCGGCGGCGACTGGTACGACACGCTCGCCCTGCCCTCCGGCGAGATCCTGCTGTGCGTCGGCGACGTCGCCGGGCACGGCATCGACGCCGCGACCGGCATGGTCGCCCTGCGCAACGCCCTGCGCGGCCTGGCCGCCACCGGCGCCGGTCCGGCCCAGCTGCTGACCTGGCTCAACAGCGTCACCCACCACCTCACCGACAACGTCACGGCCACCGCCGTCTGCGCGCTCTACCACCCCGGGACCCGGCGGCTTCGCTGGGCACGGGCCGGCCACCTGCCGCCGGTCCTGCTGCGCGAGGGCCGGGCCCGCGCCCTGCCACAGCCGGGCGGGATCCTGCTGGGCGCGCTCGACCACGCCGACTACGACGAGTCGCACCTCGACCTCCGGGCCGGCGACACGCTGGTGATGTTCACCGACGGCCTCATCGAACGCCGCGACGAATCCGTCCAGGCCTCGCTGGACAGCCTGCTGTCGCTCAGCGAAACGACCTCCCTCGCCAAGGACGGCACACCCGACTCCCTGGAGAGCCACCTGGACCACCTGCTGCGCTACAGCAGCGCGGACACCGACGACGACACCTGCCTGGTCGGCATCTCGGTCGACCGGGCGGCCGACGCGCCGGTGGAGTGAGCGCCGGAGCGGTGAGCGCCCCGGGGCCGGCCCGCGCCCCCGCGGCCGGTCCTTCACGAAGCATTCACACGAGAAG
>NZ_JZWY01001152.1:0-4366 GCF_000966955.1 Streptomyces sp. NRRL S-495 | reverse complement strand
GGCGTGCGATCCGCGGGAGCGGGTAGCCGGGGGACGGACCGCACCACCGAGGGAAAGGACCGGCATGGCTACGACCAGTGACGACATCCTCCTTGCCACGCCCGAGCACCGGACCGGCCCGTCGACGGCCGCCGCACCCGCCCCGACGCGGACGGTCCTCCCGGAGCTGGCCGATGTCGAGGACCCCCGGCAGGTCGCCCCGGCGGACGCCCGGGAGCTCACCCGGGTACTCCTGGCACGACTCGCGACCCTGGAGGAGGGCACCCGCGAGTACTCCTACGTGCGCTCCACCCTGGTCGAAGTGAACCTGTCGCTGGTCCGGTTCGCGATCCGCCGCTTCGGCTCGCACCGCGAGAGCACGGACGACCTGCTCCAGGTCGGCTCGGTCGGCCTGATCAAGGCGATCGACCGCTTCGACATCGGCCACGGCGTGGAGTTCACCACCTTCGCCGTCCCCACCATCCTGGGCGAGATACGCCGCCACTTCCGCGACACCACCTGGGCCGTCCACGTGCCGCGGCGGCTGCAGGAACTGCGCATCACCCTCGCCAGGGCCCAGGAGGCGCTCTCCCAGCGCCTCGACCGGGCCCCGACCGTCGCCGAACTCGCCGAGCACCTGTCCCTGTCGCAGGAGGAGGTCGTCGAGGGCCTCACCGCAGCCAACGCGCACAGCACCGACTCCATCGACCTGGTCGGCGGCCGCGACGACGAGGGCACGAGCCCGCTCGCGGACCGCCTCGGCGAGCACGACCGACGGCTCGACCTGGTCGAGGACCTGGTGTCCCTCGAACCGCTGGTGGCCGCGCTGCCCGAACGCGAGCGCCTCATCTTGTCCATGCGCTTCACCCAGGACATGACGCAGTCCCAGATAGGCGCACGCCTCGGCCTGTCCCAGATGCACGTGTCACGCCTGCTCAGCCGCACGCTCCAGCAGCTGCGCCGCGGTCTCGACGGCGGCTGAGCGGGCCGCGACACCCGGCCGCCGGACACCACCCGTGTCCGGCGGCCGCCGTTCGGCCGGACCGCGCCGTGCGCGTAAGGTCGTGAGGCCGTGAGGCGTGAGGCCGTGAGGCCGTGAGGCCGTGAGGACATCCGTGGAGGGGACGACCATGCCAACCCAGAACGACCCAGCAACCGCCCCGCGGGAGGCGGCCGCCGCGGCCGGCTCCACCGCCCCGCTGCCTCCGGTCGACGACCGCAGCGCCGTGTGCGTCCTCGTGGGCGACCTCGACATCGAGACCCTCCCCCCGGCCGAGCAGGCCCTCGACGAGGCGCTCCGGACCCGTCCGCGGGTCCTCGTGGTCGACCTCGAACAGGTGGGCTTCTGCGACTCCTCCGGCCTCAACCTGCTGCTCAAGGCCCGCATGGGCGCCACCGCGGCCGGCGCCGAACTGCGCCTCGCGGCCGCCTCCCCCACCGTGCTGCGGCTGCTGGAGCTGACCGGTGCCGACACGGTGTTCGCGCTCCACCCGTCGGTCGGGGACGCGCTCGCCGCACCCCGGTGAACGCGGGTGACGGACGAGTGGCGTGGCGCGCTCGGGGCACAGGTGCATGAACCGGAGCCGGGCGGGAAGCAGACCGGCGAAGAGCGCCGAACCGAAAGGGCACCCGTTCATGAACACTCGCCGGGAGACCCTGGACGAGAAGCGCACCGAGGTGCGGCCCGTCAGGTCGGTGCTGCCGGCCGGCGGGCACCAACGCCGCCGGACGACCTTCGCCGGGCAGCACAAACCCGTCGCGCGGGCCAGGGAGTTCACCCTCGCCGCGCTCACCGACTGGGCGTGGCCCGAGGCCGGTGACGTCGTCCTGCTGGTCGCCGAGCTCACCGCGAACGCCGTGCTCCACACCGACGGCCCGCTCGAACTCGTGCTCGACCTCTCCCCCGCGCGTCTGCGGATCGAGGTCAGCGACACCTCCCCGGTCCTGCCCGCGCCGCGCCGGCCGCACCACCCCGGCCTGCCCGGCGGGCACGGCCTGTACATCGTGCAGCAGGCCTCCGACCGGTGGGGCGCGGTGCCGCACGAGCGGGGCAAGACCGTCTGGGCCGAGATCGACGCCCGGCCCGTCGCCGTACGGTTCTGACCCCGTCCGACCCCACGGCTCGCGGCAGGCATGGCCTTCCCGCGGCCGGGCAGACGCACCGGCGACCCCCGAACGGAGGTGGCACCGTGACGCGCACCGCCGTCCCCGCGGCCGGGCGCCGGCTGGGGGCGGTGTGCCGGCGTGTGTGGCGGCAGGGGCACGAGATCGAGCTGATGCAGCGCTCGCTGGCCTTCGCCGCCCTGTTCTTCGTCACCCTGGTCCCGCTGCTCATGGTGATCGCGGCGGCCTCCCCCGCCCGGGGTAACGGCATCGCCCAGTGGATCACCGACGGTCTGGGGCTCACGGCCCGCGGCAGCCGGTCCGTCGGCGTGCTGTTCGGCCCGCGCGGACAGGTCCTCAGCACCACCACCGGTCTCGGCCTCGCCGCCCTCGCCGTGTTCGGCGTCTCCCTCACCGGCGCGATGCAGTCCGCCTACGAGCGGATCTGGGGTCTTCCGGCGGGGCCGTGGCACGGCGTGTGGCGCCAGGCCGTGGCCCTGGCCGCCGTGACCGCCTACCTGGTGCTCGCGGCCTGGAGCGGCGTGCCGGGGCACGGCACCGACGCCCAGCCGGCCCTGCGCATCGCCACCACCGTGCTCGGCGGCGTCCTGCTGTTCTGGTGGCTGCCGCGCCTGCTGCTCGGCCCCCGGGCGCCGTGGCGCAGTCTGCTGCCCGGGGCGGTCGTCACGATGGCGGCCCTGGCCGGGCTGCGGCTGTTCTCCCGGCTGGTCTTCGCGCCGCTGCTGGTGTCCAACGCCGTCTCCTACGGCACCGTCGGCACGGTCCTGGTCGTGCAGGCGTGGCTGATCGGGGTCGGGTTCACCGTCTACGGCGGGAGCGTCGTCGGCCGGGCGCTGCAACGGGCCGATGGCGCCGACCGTCCGGACGGTGCCCCCGTCTGAGGGCGGCCCGGGTCGGCGGTTCCGGGCTCCGGGTTCCGGATTCCGGGGCTATTGCCCCGGGATCAGCTGGTTTGCCTCCCCGGATCGGGGATATCCGGGGAGCATGGAAGATCTGGAACACCCGTCCCCGACCGACAGGAGAACCGCGCCCATGGGCACCGTCCCCGTCCCCCCGGGCCCCGACATCACTCCGACGCCCCCGCCCGGGCCGCCCGCACCACCTGCACCGCCGACACCGCCGGAGCCGGGCCGGCCGCCCGTGACCCCCGACCCGCCGGCCCCTCCCGGCCGACCCGTCCCGATCTTCCCGCCCGAGCCGCCGTCCCCGGAGCCCGATACCGAACCCGGCCGCGGCCGGCCTGCCCCCGGGCGGTACAGCCCCGCCGAGCCGCCGGACTGAGGACGTGCCCCGCGCGGGCGGGAGCGCGGGCGGGAGCCGTGGCGGCGCGAGCACCGCGCACCGGGGCGGTCAGAGCCGCTCCTCCATCCGGACGGCTGCCTTCAGGTCCTCGTGCGCCTGACCGCGCTCGCCCTCCTGCTGTTCGAGCAGCGCCCGCGCGATCGCGTCCAGCTTGCGCTGGACCGCGTGCTCGGCCCGCCGCTCGGCGTTCTTCAGCATCGCCAGCAGCAACAGGGCCACCGCCGCCATCGAGTCGCCCGCCAGGATCTGCCACTCGGTCGACAGCCCCGCCATGTGCACCGCGACGAACGCCACCACGAGGCCCAGGCAGAACACCGCGAACACCGGGGAACTGGTGAAGTTCGACGCCAGTTCGGCGAACCGCGCGAACCGTCCGCGCTCCCCGTCGGTACCCTTGCGCGCCGGGTGCTGGAATGTCATGGCGTCGCTCCTCTCCGTCCACCCTCTCCGTCCACCCTCTCCGTCCGCCCTCACCGTCCGCGCCCACCTGAACTCCGCCCCCGCCCCGGCGGACGACGGGGGCGCGGTCGGCCGACCGTGACTGCGAGCAGACCGTCGCGCACGTCCCGGGGCGTGCGGACGACTCCGACCACCCGTAGGGCGGCTCCCGGCCCGTCCCAGCAGCGTGTGCCCAGTTCGCGCGCGGACAGTCGGCCGCGACCGGGACGGGTCCGGAAGGCTTCCGCTCCGCCACCGTCCACCGGGCCCAGGGCGAGGAGGCCGACGTCGTCGCCCTCGTCCTCGTCCTCGGCGGCCGCCGCGGGGACCCCTGGCTGGCGCCGGCGGTCCCCCTGGCATCAGCTCCGGGCGTCAGCTCCGGGCGGCGTGGATAGCGCGGCTCTTGCGGGACTTCACGGTCTGCGGGTGGAACTGGCCCAGCACCCGGTGGCGGTCGGCCGCCACCAGCTCCAGCAGCCGCGCCGCCTCCCCCGGTGCCCGGCCTCACCCAGGTAGTAGGCGT
>NZ_JZWY01001151.1:0-393 GCF_000966955.1 Streptomyces sp. NRRL S-495 | reverse complement strand
GCCACCCCCGCCGGACCCGTCACCCCCGCCGCCCCCCGGCTCGGCGACCAGCACCAGGTGCGGTCGGCCGAGGTCGACACCCAGCCGGCGCCCCCGCGCGGTCAGCCCGGCCGGATCCCGGTCGGGAGCGGTGAGCAGATCGGCCAGCAGCTCGCCGCGGACCCGGTTCTCCGTCTCGGCGACCGACCGCCGCAGCAGCAGGAGCAGCGCGGTCACCACGCCGGCCCGTTCGAACAGCCGGCGGTCGGCGTCGTCGAGGTCCGGCCGGCCGCGCAGCACCAGCGTGCCGAGCTGCTCCTGCCCGGCCAGCACCGCGCACACCCAGGCCCCGCCGTGGCGCACCGCGCGCCCCTCGGCCCGGGACGCCGCCGCCGCCGCCTCGGCCGGCCCGGC
>NZ_JZWY01001150.1:0-4463 GCF_000966955.1 Streptomyces sp. NRRL S-495 | reverse complement strand
GGTGTCCAGTACGGCTATCCCCCCGCCGAGCAGGGCGGCCACGGCCGCGGCGACGTCCGGCACCTCCGCCCCGCGCAGGACCAGGTCCGTGAGCCGGTCGTGGCCCCGCTCGGCGCGCTGGACGGCGGCGGAGTGGGCGCGGATCAGCTCGTTGGCGCTGTTCAGCTCGGCGAGCGCGGCCCGGGTGTCGGCGAGCGCCTTGGCGGTGTCCAGGGCGATCGCGGCGTGCGCGGCCAGGGTGCAGAGCAGCGCGACCTCGTCGGGGGAGAACGCGCGGGGTGAGCGGTCGGCGGCGAACAGCACCCCGATCACCCGCCCGCCGAGCAGCAGCGGGACACCGATGATCGCCACCAGTCCCTCGTCGACCACGCCCGCGTCGATGACGTCGGTGTGGTGGAAGCGGCCGTCGGTGCGGTAGTCGGGGGTGGCGTACGGGCGGGCGCTCTGCGCGACCAGGCCGCCGAGGCCGTCGCCGAGGCTGAGCCGCAGGGTCTGGAAGAGGACCGAGACCGAGCCGTCGGTGACCCGCATGTAGGTGTCGCCCGCGGCCTCGTCCGGGAGGGTGAGATAGGCGGTGTCGGTGCCCAGCAGCATCCGGGCCCGGCGGACGATCGCCTGCAGGACGGAGTCGAGGTCGCGGGAGGCGGCGAGGTCGCCGGCGGTGTCGAAGAGGGCGGTCAACTCGGCCTCGCGGCGGCGGTGCTGGCGCAGGGTCCGGTGGACCCGCAGCGCCTGCCAGGTCGCGTCGTCGATCTCGCTCAGCACGTCGGCCGGTGCGCCCCGCCGGCGGGCGTCGGCCAGCACGTCGGCGAAGTCCTCGGTGGCGGCGCCGGAGGCGAGCAGGTCCAGCAGTCGCCGCAGTGCGGGCGCCGAGCCGGCGTGGAGGTCGTTCATGGTACGGCCGCCAATCGGCAGTGGGTGTTCGTGTCCCGGGGAGGGAAGCGCGATGCTAGCCGGACGGCGCGTCAGGCGGTGGCCGCCTTCCCCACCGTCGCCGCTCCCGGCTCCGTGCCGTCCTCGGCCGGCCGGGCGCCCGTCACCTCCGCCAGGTCGTGCCCGCGCGTCTCCCGCCCGCACAGCACCGCCAGGACGGTGATCGCGGCGGCGATCGCCACGTACACCGAGATCGGGGTCGAGCTGCCGTAGTCCTTCAGCAGCGCGGTGGCGATCAGCGGTGCGGGTGCGCCGGCGGCCACCGAGGCGAACTGCGCGCCGATCGACGCGCCCGAGTAGCGCATCCGGGTGGCGAACAGCTCGGAGAAGAAGGCGGCCTGGGGTGCGTACATGGCGCTGTGGAAGACCAGTCCGACGGTCACCGCGAGCACCAGTGAGCCGAAGGAGCCGGTGTCCACCATCCCGAAGAAGACGAACGCCCACACCCCGACGCCGACCGCGCCCACCAGGTACACCGGTTTGCGCCCGATCCGGTCGGAGAGCGCTCCGAACACCGGGATCAGCGCGAACTGGACCGCCGAGGCGATCAGGACGGCGTTCAGGGCGGTCTGCTTGGGGAAGTGCACGTGCGAGACGGCGTACGCGAGCACAAAGGTGGTCATCACGTAGTACGAGATGTTCTCCGCCATCCGCGCGCCCATCGCGACCAGCACCTCCCGCCAGTGGTGCCGCAGCACCCCGACCAGCGGCGGCTGTTCGGCCTTCCCGCGCGCGGCCGCCCGGGCCAGCGCCTCCTTGAACAGCGGCGACTCGTCCACGGCCAGCCGGATCCACAGGCCGACCCCGACCAGCACCGCGGAGAGCAGGAACGGCACCCGCCAGCCCCAGGCCAGGAACGTCGCCTCCGACTGGATGCCCGTCAGCAGCGAGAGCACACCGGCCGCCAGCAGGTTCCCGGCCGGGGCGCCGCCCTGCGGCCAGGACGCCCAGAACCCGCGCCGCCGGGCGTCGCCGTGCTCCGACACCAGCAGCACCGCGCCGCCCCACTCGCCGCCGAGGGCGAAGCCCTGCACCAGCCGCAGCAGCGTCAGCAGCACCGGCGCCGTCACCCCGACCGAGGAGTAGGTCGGCAGGCACCCGATCAGCGTGGTCGAGCCGCCCATCAGCAGCAGGCTGACCACCAGCAGCCGCTTGCGGCCGACCCGGTCCCCGAAGTGCCCGAAGACCAGCGCCCCGAGCGGGCGCGCCGCGAACCCGATCGCGTAGGTGAGGAACGACAGCAGCGTGCCGGTCAGCGGGTCGCTGTTCGGGAAGAACACCTTGCCGAACACCAGCGCCGCGGCTGTTCCGTACAAGAAGTAGTCGTACCACTCGATCGTGGTACCGATCAGGCTCGCTGCCACGACTCTGGGCAGTGAGCGGCTCCGTGCTTGATCCGAGACGGCGGTTGTCATGGGGTCACCACTTCCGGGCCGGGGACAGGACAGGACGGGGGAGCGGACATGGCGCGAGGAGCGGGCAGGACGGGGGAGCGGGCGTTGCGCGAGGAGCGGGCAGGACGGGGACGTCGCCACAAGGTAGGGAGCCGCGGTGCCCGGGACTATGTGATCGACCCACATACCTCGGCCGAATTCCATGGCTGCTGGAACCATCACGCGACCGCACCCCGCCCACCGCTCAGTGCGCCGTCCAGGCGCCGTCGAGCGGGAGCGAGGCGCCGGTGAGGCAGGCGGCGTGCGGGAGGCAGAGGTAGAGGGCGAGCCGGGCCACCTCGACGGGCTCGATGAGACGCTTGACGGCGGTGCGCTCCAGCAGGACGCGCTCGACGACCTCCTCCTCGGGCACGCCGTGGGCCCGGGCCTGGGCGGCGATCTGGTGCTCCACCAGGGGGGTGCGGACATAGCCGGGGTTGATGCAGTTGCTGGTGACGCCGTGCGGCGCGCCCTCCAGGGCGACGGTCTTGCTGAGGCCCTCCAGGGCGTGCTTGGCGATCACATAGGCCGATTTGAAGGGGCTCGCCCGCAGACCGTGGACGGAGGAGATGTTGACGACCCGGCCCCACCGCCGCGCGTACATGTGGGGGAGGGTGCGGCGCAGGATGCGGAACGGGGCCTCGACCATCACCCGCTGGATCTGGGTGAAGCGTTCGAGCGGGAACTCGTGGACGGGGGCGACGTGCTGGAGGCCGGCGTTGTTGACCACGATGTCGGCATCGGCCGGCAGGGCCTCCACCGCCTCCGGGTCGGCGAGGTCGGTGACGTGCGCGACGCCGCCGATCCGCTCGGCCAGCCGACGGGCGGGGTCGGCGGCGAGGTCGACGACGTGGACCCGGGCGCCGGCCTCGGCGAGGACCTCGGCACAGGCCCGGCCGATGCCGGAGGCGGCCCCGGTGACCAGCGCGGTGCGGCCGTCGAGGGGGCGGGCTGAAGTGGTGTCCATGGCCGAGAACGGTAGGAATCCGACGGCCGGGCTCCTATGTGGTGGTCCTCTACAGCACCCCGGAGAACTGTGGGGTTCTCCGCCATGACGGTCGGCGGCCGGAAGAAGCCCCGAAAGCCAAACCCACCCTCAGGGGTCTTCCCCGGAATGGGCGCGGATGCTTCACCCGTTCGGAGGATTGCTCGGTCAGAACCACCCATAGCGCCCGAATGCTCGCTACATTCACGCCGATTCCCGACAGGGGGCGTCGCCACAGGCAGCCGAACCGCTGGTGGAGCCGGTGCGGCGTCCGAGAGGTGTTGACTGACTATGCCCCAAAGGCCTGCAACCGACAGCCCGGCGTACGGACCGCTCGACCCGCTCGACCAGCACCGGGGTCCGGTCGGCCGGGCCCTTCCGGACGCCCCCGACGCCCCGACCGCCGACGAACTGCGGTTGCCCGAGCAGGCCACGCCCGACCGGCACGCCCTCGACCGGCCCGGCCCGGACCGGCACACGCCCGACCAGTCGCCGCCCGCCCGGCCCGTTCCCGAGCGGCACGCCCCGGAGCGCCCGCCCACCGAGCGGCACCAGACGGCCGGCACCCAGAACCTCCAACTGGCCGCCCTGATCGAGGAGGCCGGCTTCTCGCACGCCGGCCTGGCCCGCCGGGTCGACCAGCTCGGCCTGGAGCACGGCCTCGACCTGCGCTACGACAAGACCTCCGTCACCCGCTGGCTCCGCGGCCAGCAGCCCCGCGGCGCCACCCCGGCCCTGATCGCCGAGGTGTTCACCCGTCGGCTCGGCCGCCGCCTCACCGCGCAGGACCTCGGCCTGGACGCCTGCGCCCCGGTCTACGCGGGCCTGGAGTTCGCCGAGACGCCGCAGGAAGCGGTGGACATCGTCGCGAGCATGTGGCGCAAGGACAACGGGCCGCAGTCCGAGCTGCGCCGGATCGCCTTCACCCCGGCCGGCCTGGTGGTGCCGAGCCGGGACTGGCTGATCGGCCGGACCGACGAGCGGGTCGCCCGTGACGGCTCCACCCTGGCGCGGCCCGACCCGGGGACGGGCGCTCCGCCGGCCGGCCCGCCCGGGTCGGCCACCGGGCCCGTCGGCCCGGCCGGCCCCGCGACGCGCGGCCAGCTGCCGGG
>NZ_JZWY01001149.1:0-4495 GCF_000966955.1 Streptomyces sp. NRRL S-495 | reverse complement strand
ACCTTGGGCTCCAGCGCCAGCGCCCGGGCGATCGCCACCCGCTGCTGCTGGCCGCCGGACAGCTGCCGGGGGTAGGCGTCCGCCTTCTCGGCCAGACCCACCCGCTCCAGCAGCTCCAGCGCCCCGGCCCGGGCCTCCGCCTTCGGCCGGCGCAGCGCGCTGACCGGCGCCTCGACGATGTTCTCCAGCACGGTGAGGTGCGGGAAGAGGTTGAAGTTCTGGAACACGAAGCCGATGTTGGTCCGCTGGCGCAGGACCTCGCGCTCCTTGAGCTCGTGCAGCCGGTCCCCGGCCCTGCGGTAGCCGATCAGCTCGCCGTCGATCGCGACGAAGCCCCGGTCGACCTTCTCCAGGTGGTTGATCGCGCGCAGCAGGGTCGACTTGCCGGAGCCGGACGGCCCGAGCACCACGGTCACCGAGCCGGCCGGGACGTCGAGGTCGACGCCGCGCAGCACCGCGGTCGGGCCGAAGCTCTTCCACAGGCCGCGGACCTGCACCATCGACGGTGCGGCGGCCGGCTCCTCCGCCGGAGTGTCCTCGGCGCGCGGTTCCTTGACGACGGTGGTCATGAGCGGCCTCCGAGGGCGACAGCGGTGGCGGTGCGGGCGCGCAGGCCCCGGACGAGGGAGCGGGCCCGCTGGAGCGGGGTGGGCGGCGGGGTGCGGTCGGCCCCGCGGGCGAAGTACCGCTCGACGTAGTACTGGCCGATCGACAGCACGGTGGTCAGCAGCACGTACCAGACGGTGGCGACCATCAGCAGCGGCACCACCCGGCCGGTGCGGCCGTACACCACCTGCACCTGGTAGAAGAGTTCGCCGATCGCCATCACGTAGACCACCGAGGTGCCCTTGAACAGCGAGATCACCTCGTTGGCGGCGGCGGGCAGGATGCCGCGCATCGCCTGCGGCAGGACGATCCGCCAGGCCTGCCGCCAGCGCGGCACGCCGAGCGCGGCGGCCGCCTCGCGCTGGCCGGGGTCGACGGCGATGATCCCGCCGCGGATGATCTCGGCGGCGAAGGCGGCCTGGTGCAGCCCGAGGCCGAGCACGGCCGCGCCGAGCGCGCCCAGCACGCCGATCGTCTCGAAGTCCCCGAAGGTGGGCCCGAACGGGATGCCGAAACCGAAGCGCTTGTAGAGGTAGGAGAGGTTGAACCAGAAGACCAGCTGGACGATCAGCGGGATCGAGCGGAACACCCAGACGTAGGCCCAGGCGACGGTCTGCAGGATCGCGCTGCGGGAGAGCCGCATCGCGGCCACCACGGCGCCCAGCAGGAAGCCCAGCACAGTGCCGTAGGCGGTGAGTTCGACCGTGCGGCCGACCGCCCGCAGGATGGTGTCGGCGGAGAAGTACACCCGGAAGGTGGCCCAGTCCCAGCCGGGGTTGGTGGCCAGGCCGTGGGCGAACTGGGCCAGGACGACGACGGCGGCGAGGCCGGCCGCCCAGCGCCAGGGGTAGCGGGCGCGGACGGTGCGCAGGCCGTCCAGTTCGCCGAGGTCGAGCGGGGCCGCGGCGGGCGCGCGGTCGAGTTTCGAGCGGGTCGGGGCGCCGGCGGTGGTGCTGCCGGCGGTGGCGGTGGTCATGGGGGACTCCTCCCGGGGGGACAGGGGATCACGCGTGCTCGGGCGGGCTGATCAGGGACTCCTTGACGGCCGACTCCGTCACCCCCCACTTCTTGAGGATCCGCTCGTAGGTGCCGTCCTTGATCAGCTCGTTGACGGCCGCCTGGAAGGCCGGGGTCAGCGCCGAGCCCTTCTTGAACGCGAAACCGACGTCGAGCCGGTGGAACTCGCCCAGGAACCTGGTGCCGGAGGCCTCCTGCGCGGCCTGGTAGCGCAGGCCGTTGATGGTGGACATCACGACGTCCACCCGGCCCTGCTGGAGGCTGGTCAGCGTGGCGCCGCTGTCGCTGAACGCCTTGACCTCGTAGGGCTGCTTGCCTGCGTCGGTGCAGACGCTCTTCTTGGCGTTGAGGGTGGTCTCGAAGGTGGTGCCGGCGCCGGTGCCGATGGTCAGCCCGCACAGCTGGACCAGGTCGGTGATCGGCTTGACGGTGGTGTTGTCCTTCTTGACCGCGAAGCCCTGGCCGTCGTCGATGTAGGTGACGAAGTCGATGGTCTTCAGCCGGGCCGCGGTCACCCCGAAGTTGCCGGTGCCGACGTCGTACTTGCCGCTGTCGAGCGCGGGCAGGATGGTCTCGAACGCCGCCTCCTCGCGCCGCACGGTCAGGCCGAGCAGGCGGCCCACGGCGTCACCGAAGTCGATGTCCACCCCGGCGGCCTTCTTGGTGGCCTGGTCGGCGTAGAAGGCCGAGGGCGGGGCGCCGATCGAGGAGCCGAACTTCACCGTCCCGGCGGCGCGGACGTCGGCGGGCAGCAGCGCGGCGGCGGTGTCCGACTTCTTGAGGCCGGAGACGAGGTCCTCGGCGGCGGCGGAGACGGCCGGCCGGCCGGAGCCGCCCGTCGCGGTGCCGGTGCTCGGGTCCGAACTGCACGCCGCCACGGCCAGGACCGGGAGCAGGGCGGTGGCGGCGAGCAGCCGGTGGCGGGCGGTGGTGGTTCTCACGGAGGTGCCTTTCGGGAGGTACGGGGGCGGTGCGGGCTCGGCGGGTGCGGGCTCGGCGGACGGTGCGGGCAAAGCGGGCGGTGCGGGCTCGGCGGAGGTGCGGCTTCAGGGCAGCTGCTTCTCGAACGGCAGCGGTCCGATCGTCAGAGGATCGGCGGCGACGTCGAACAGCGGGGTGTAGCCGGAGGCCAGGTACAGCCCCCTGGCCTCGGGCTGGCGCGGACCGGTGGTGAGGAAGATCCGGCCGTAGCCGGCCCCGGCGGCGGCCCGCTCCAGCTCGGCCAGCACCCGGCGGGCCAGCCCCCGGCGCCGGTGCGCCGAGGACGTCCACATCCGCTTCACCTCCGCCGTCCGCTCGTCGTACCGCCTGTACGCGCCGCCGGCCACCGGTTCGCCGTCCTCCAGCAGGAGCAGCAGCAGGCCGTCCGGCGCGGTCCAGCTGTCCGCCGGGTAGCGGGTCATCTCCTCGTGCGCCTCGGGGCCGTAGCGGCGCACGTACTCCTCGGTGAGCTCGCGCACCAGCGGCTCGGCGAGCGGGTCGTCGATGCCGACCCGGCGGACCTCGACGTCGAGCGCCGGTGCGCCGCTCACGCCTGGGCCGCGATCAGCTGGTGCCGGTCGTGCTCGGCGCGCCCGGCCCGCTCGGCCTCCGCCGCCGCCTCGGCCGCCGCCCTGGCCGCGTCCCGCTTGGCGACCTCCTCGCGGACGATCGGGATGACGTACCGGCCGAAGTCGATCGCGTCGTCCACCAGGTGGTAGCCGCGGGCGGAGAGGATGTCCACGCCCAGGTCGTAGTAGTCCAGCAGCGCCTGGGCGACCGTCTCCGGGGTGCCGACCAGGGCGTTGGAGTTGCCCGCCCCACCGGTGGCGGCGGCGGTCGGCGTCCACAGCGCCCGGTCGTAGCGCTCGCCGGCCTCGGCGATCTCCAGCAGGCGCTGCGAACCGGCGTTCTCCGGCCCGGTGCCGGCCGGGCGGCCGCGGCGGATCAGGTCGCCGCCCTCGCGCCGGGCCTTGATCGCGGCGACCGTCCGGTGCGCCTTCTCCCAGGCCAGTTCCTCGGTCGGCGCGATGATCGGCCGGAACGCCACCTGGATCCGCGGCGCGTCCGCCCGCCCGGCCTGCCGGGCCGACTCCAGCACCCGCTCGATCTGCTCGGCGGTGCGGGCCAGCGGCTCGCCCCAGAGGCAGTAGATGTCCGCCTCGGCGCCGCCCGCCGCGTACGCCGCCTCCGAGGAGCCGCCGAAGGAGACGCCCGGCCGGGGCTGCTGCACCGGGAAGACGTCGGAGACGAAGTCGTGGAAGCGGTAGTGGGTGCCCTCGTGGTCGAAGGGCTCCCGGCTGGTCCACGCCTTCTTGACGATCCGGATGTACTCCCGGGTGCGGTCGTAGCGCTCGTCCTTGGTGAGGAAGTCGCCCTCGCGCTGCTGCTCGTGGTCGTTGCCGCCGGTGATGAAGTGGACGGTGAGCCGGCCGTCGCTGATCCGGTCCAGGGTGGCGAAGGTCTTGGCGGCGAAGGTCGGGTACGAGACGTTCGGGCGGTGGGCGAGCAGGATCTGCAGGCGGTCCAGGCGGGAGGCGATGAACGCGGCGGCGGGCGCCGGGTCGGGCGAGCCGGAGCCGTAGGCGAACAGCACCCGGTCCCAGCCGTGCTCCTCGTGGGCGCGGGCCAGCTTCAGGGTGTAGTTGCGGTCGAACGCGGCCGTGGTGCTCGCGGTGGTCTCCGTACCGTCGGCGGTGGCGGCGATGCCGAGGAATTCGACGGGCATGGTGGCGGAACCTTTCGGATCGTCCGCGGGCCGGCCGGGCGCGGGCAGCCGGTGGGCGCGGGAGGGCAGGGGAGGGCCGAGAAGGGCAGCGGGCACCGCCGGCCGGGGGCCGGAGGGCCGTGCGGAGCGGAATTGCCGTACCGGGCGGGTGGGGCGGTAGGGGGC
>NZ_JZWY01001148.1:0-1031 GCF_000966955.1 Streptomyces sp. NRRL S-495 | reverse complement strand
GTGCAGCAGGCCGGTGCGCATCTGCTGCTCGTGCTGCTCGGCCCAGTCGACCCAGCCCGTCAGTGCGGCCGGGCCCGCGGTGGCCACGCCCACCGCGACGAGGACGCGCGCGGCCCGCTCACAGCCGGGCACCAGGTCCAGCACGGCGCTGGAGAGCCAGGCGCCGACCGGCAGTTGCACGAGCGCCGGGTGCAGGGGGTGGCCGAGCGGGCGCCCGTGCAGGACGCCGCGCAGCCGCCCGAGCGGTATGCCTTGGACCACCCGTTGCAGGGGTTCGACGACGGGGTCGGGCCACTGTGCGCCGGCCAGGGCGTCGAGGGCCTTCAGTGCCCGGGTGCCGGGCCCGGCGCCGGGTCCCGGGCGGTCGGCTGCAGCGGTAGGGGTTCCCATGGTGGTCACGCTGCCAGTACCTCCCGTCGGATGCGGAACTGGGCTGCGCCGACCGGCGTAGCCGTGGGCGGACGGCCCGTGGGTTCGGCCGGCCAGGGCTGCGGGGCCGCGCAGGAGGTCGCCGGACCCGCCCCGGGCGCCGGACGGACACCGACGACGCGCGGACCGGCCCCGTGGTGCAGCGGCTCATGGACGAAGTCGCCGCCCGCGTCCAGGACGAGGAGAGCAACCTCTTCCCGGTGCTGAGCACGGCCTGCACCCCGCAAGCCGCTCGCCCCCGGGCTCGGCCTGGTCGACCGGGTCCGCGACGCAGGCGAGCCCTTCCCGGGAGGCCGGCGGCGGTCAGGGTCGGTCGTCGAGATGGCCGCAGAGCCAGGCCAGCGCCCGATAGGCGCCCAGGGCGGACGCGGCGTCCGCCCGTGTCTCCAGGGCATGGCGCAGGCGGACCTCGGCGGCCCGGCATTCGGCCAGCAGCTGGTTCCGGCACGGCCCGACGGCGCCGACCGCGGCGGCGGCGGTGACCGGTCCCGCGACCTGGACTCCGGCGGCCCACCGGTAGGCGCCCAGGACTGCGTGGTCGAACCCGGTCCAGGGCTGCGGGCGGCGGTTGGCGGCCTCGATCGCGTCGAACACCTCGTCCA
>NZ_JZWY01001147.1:0-405 GCF_000966955.1 Streptomyces sp. NRRL S-495 | reverse complement strand
TCTCTTGACTGGTCATGCTCGCAACCTACGACGGCGCGGCAGCACCCGCCGCCGGGCGGGACGGCGCGGCGACGGCCTGGGAGGGCTCCGCCCTCGCGATCGGCGTGCACCTGCGCCGCCGGCTGCCCGGCCCGGTCTGCGGGATCTCCGCCCCCGACGAGCAGCCCACGCGCCGTAGACCGCCCCGCCCCCGCCACGAGCACCCGAGGAGCGGTCACGCCACCACCCCGCCCGGCAACGTCAAGATGGTGGTGGCCAACGGGTGTCGGCTACCGCGGATCCGCTGCACGGCGCTGGGCGGCGGCGAGCACCAGGGCGGCCGCGCAGGCCAGCAGCGCTGCCGCGATCACCAGCGTCCAGCCGCGCCGGAAACCGTCCAGGGCGGCCTGCGGCCCGTGCGGGATT
>NZ_JZWY01001146.1:0-4519 GCF_000966955.1 Streptomyces sp. NRRL S-495 | reverse complement strand
CCTGCGGCCCGTGCGGGATGCCGATCAGGCTGACCGTCAGCGCCACGCCCACCACCGCGCCGATCTGGCGGGCCATCGTGGTGATCGCCGAGCCGGTGGCGAACCGCGTGGGCGGCAGCGCCGCCGCCGCGGACCCGACGAGGGTGGGCAGGGTCAGTCCCACCCCCAGGCCGGTGAGCAGCAGTCCGGGCAGCAGTTCGGTGGCGTAGCCGGGCCGGACACCGACGGCGGCGGTCCACCAGCCGATGCCTGCGGCGAACAACAGGGTGCCGAGCGCGGCGACCCGTCCGGGGCCGAGCCCGCGCACCATGGCGGCGCTGCCCAGTGCGACCGGCGGCACCAGCAGCGGTCCGGGGGCAATGGCGAGTCCGGTGCGCAGCGCCGAGTACCCCCAGGTCTGCTGGCACCACAGGACCGAGGTCAGCAGCATGCCGGCGAAGGCGAGGGTGAACAGCAGGGCTGCGGTGTTGGCGGCGGCGAAGACCGGCACCCGCAGCAGCGGCAGTTCGACGATGGGGGCGCGGTGGCGGGCCGAGCGGCGCAGGAACCAGGCGGTCAGCAGGGTGCTCGCGAGCAGGCTGCCCAGGACCTGGGGCGAGAGCCAGCCCCATTCGTCGGCCTTGACCAGGGCGACGGTGAGGGTGGCGATGGCGGCGGTGAGCAGGACGGCGCCGAACAGGTCCGGCAGCGGGCCGTTCTCCTTGGCGCGCGACCTGGGCAGTACGCGGGCGCCCGCGGCGATGGCGGCGATGCCGACCGGGACGTTGGCGATGAACACCCAGCGCCAGTCGGCCTCGACCAGCAGTCCGCCGAGGACCGGTCCGAGGCCTGCGGCGATCCCACCGATCGAGGCCCAGGCCCGGATGGCGCCGGGGCGCTCGGCTGCGGGAGTGGCATCCAGCAGCAGTGCCAGTGAGGTCGGCATCAGCGCGGCCGCGCCAGCCGCCTGGAGCACCCGGGCGGCGTCGAGCCAGCCGACGGTCGGGGCGAGTGCGCACAGTGCGGAGGCGGCGGTGAAGACGGCCAGCCCGGCGAGGAACACCGTCCGGTGGCCGATGCGGTCGGCCAGCCGTCCGGCGGGGACCAGCAGCGCGGCGAAGACGATGGCGTAGCCGTTCAGCACCCAGGACAGGGTGGCCAGGCTGCTGCCGTGGAAGTGCTGCTGCATCGCCGGGAGGGCGACGTTGACGATGAACAGGTCGAGGTTCGAGACGAAGACCGCGGCGGCGAGTACCAGGAACGCGGTGCGCCGGTGGGGGTGGTCCCGGTCGGTCGGCGCGACTACTGGGTTTGATATTCCAACTAACTTCATGGCCCGGAACGCTAGCGGCAGTGAGTTTGAATACGCAACCCTCTATGGGAGGCTGGTGGAGTGACCCCGCACACCGATGCCCCCCAGCCCACAGCCGCCCGTGCCGCCGCCACCGCACTGCCGGGCCGCCCCTGCTCCATCGCGGCCGCGCTGCAGGTCCTCGGCGAGAAGTGGGCACTGCTCGCCGTACGCGAGCTCTTCTACGGCAACCACCGGTTCGACCGGATCGCCCGCAACACCGGCGCCCCCCGCGACCGGCTCACCGCCCGGCTACGGGCCCTGGAGGCCCTGGAGGAAGCGGGAGTGGTCGAACGCCGCGCCTACAGCGAGCGCCCGCCGCGCTACGAGTACCACCTCACCGAGGCCGGCCGGGACCTCGCCCCGCTCACCCAGGCCCTGCTCGCCTGGGGCGACCGCTGGCTGTCGCCCGAGCCACCGGTGGTGCTGCGCCACCATCCGGACCACCGGGACCACCCGCACGACTCGGACGACCCGCACGACTCCGACGACCCCGGCCACCCGCTGGACGCGGCCTGGACCTGCCGCACCTGCGGGGCGGAGGTGCACAGCCCGGACGTCACCCTGGAGATCCGCTCCCCCGGCTGGGACCGCCACGGCCCCACCGCCCCCGGCCGTGAGGATGTGGCCGTCGCGCCGGATCGCGCCGGTCAGGACGGGGATGTGTCGTAGGACGCGGGCCGGCACTCCGCCCGGGGTCCGGCCCGTGACGGAAGCCGTCCGGTGACCTGCCGGGACAGGTGCCACCCTTGTTGCCCCCCACTCCGGGTTTTCGGCCCGGTTGTGACCGAGCGCAGGGGGATTCGGCAGGTCGGAGGGACAGATCTGTTCGGGACGCGTGGGCGCGGTGGCAGCGGCAGCGGCAGCGGCCTAGCGGGTGACGGCTGCCGTGCAGGTCACCAGGGCACTACGCCGGCGTCGTCGAAGAACTGTCCGGTGGGGCCGTCGTCGGGCAGGGTCGCGAGTCGGACGGCGATCGCCGCGCCCTGTTCGGGGGTGCGCACGCCGCGGAAGCCGTTGAGGTCGGTGGCGACGTAGCCGGGGCAGCCGGCGTTGATCAGGATGTTCGTGCCGCTCAGCTCCCGGGCGTACTGGAGGGTGACGGCGTTCAGGAACGTCTTCGACGGCGCGTACGCCGCGGACAGCGGACCTGCCGTCCGCTCGGCGGCGGGTCCTGACTGCCGGACGAGGGAACCGACGCTGCTGGACATGTTCACGATCCGCGGTGCGGCGGAGCGGCGCAGCAGCGGCAGCATCGCGTTGGTGACGCGGACGACGCCGATCACGTTGGTGTCCACGACCGTGCGGATGGTGGCGGGGTCGATCCGGCTGGGCTCCTGGGGCATGTCGCCGGCGATGGCGGCGTTGTTGACGAGCACGTCGAGGCGTCCGGCCTGTTCCTCGATCAGCCGCGCGGCGGCGGTCGCGCTCGCGTCGTCGGTCACGTCCAGCGGCACGGCGAACGCGTCGATGCCGGCGGCGCGCAGTTTCTCCACCGCGGCGCTCCGGCGCCGGTCGTCGCGGGCGCCGACGCCGACGCTCCAGCCGAGAGCGCCCAGGCCCGCGGCGATCTCGTAGCCGATTCCCTTGTTCGCGCCGGTGACCAGCGCGATCGTTCGTTCGTTCATGGGGACCATGCTGCTCCCGGACCTCGGCGGGGGTCCAAGACCGATCGGGTGGGCAACGATACCGTCAGGGTATTGATCCGGGATAACGTGGCCGGATGGAGACCCGGGAACTGCGGTATTTCGTCGCTGTCGCCGAAGAGCTGCACTTCGGGCGTGCCGCGCAGCGGCTCGGGATCGCGCAGCCACCGTTGTCACGGGCGATCCAGCAGCTCGAACGCCGGCTCGGGGCAGCGCTGTTGGATCGGACCAGTCGCACTGTCGCGCTGACCGGGGCCGGCGCGGTGCTGCTGGTCGAGGGCCGGGCCGCTCTCGACGCGGTCGAGGCCGCAGAGCGTCGGACCCGCCGCGCCGCCCTTTCCGTGACCGGCCGCCCCGGCCTGGTCCTGGTCACGAAGGCCAGCGCGTCCCGTGAACTGCTGGCGGGGCTGCTCGACGCGTACGCCGCCGAACCCGGCGCGGTCCCCGTCGACGTCATCCTGTGCGGCCCGGCCGAGCAGGCACGATTCCTGCGCGAGGGCCGGGCCGACGTGGCGCTGCTGCACCGGCCGTTCGACTCGACGGCCGGATTCCACACCGAGGAGCTCAGCACGGAGAGCCAGGTGCTGGTCCTGCCGGCCGGGCATCCGCTCACCACCCGGGCCCATGTGCACATGGCCGACATCACCGCGCTGCCGGGCCTGCCCCTCCCACGCTGGCCCGACCCCGACGGCACCTACCCGCCCGGCCCCGGCCCGCAGGTCCGCGACCACGCGCAGTTGCTGCAGCTCGTCGCGCTCGGCCGGGCCTGCGCGGTCTCACCGGAGTCGTGCCGGGACCAACTGCACGCCGACCTCGCCGCCGTGCCCGTGCTGGACGCGCCGACGGTCACCACCGTGATCGCCTGGCCGCCGCACAGCCGGTCCAGAGCCGTCGCCGACCTCGTCCGGACCGCGACACGTCTCCAGTAGGCCCCACCCGGCCGGACTCCACCCCTCGCGGCCCGGCTCGGAAACGCGATCCCCCGCATCCACGGGAAGACCGGCAGGCCGCACCGCCGACCGCAGAGGCTGTTCGCCGACCGCGGCTACGAGTACGAGTACGACAAGTACCGCCTACAACGGTTCCAGGGCCTCGCCCTCCCCGACCCCGGCGGGCCAGCAGGCGGTCGGGCTCGGTCATCACCATCGGGAGACCGTGGACCACGGCGTGGATGAGGCTGCGGCCGCGAGTTCGCTGCCGCCGGGACGCGGTTCGTCGGGCAGCCACCGGCCGGTTCCGATCCCGGTGAGCAGTGCGGCCGCCAGGCGCAGGGCCGGCCCGGCTGGAAAGGCCGGCTGGATGCAGGCGTACTCTGATAGCCGGGCCCCTCACGTCGACGAGCGTGAGGGGCCCGGCTGTCTCCAGCTGGTTTCGACGCAGGTCAGGGCCCGGCGATGATCCAGGTCACGAAGATCGCGTCCATCTCCCCGCTGAAGGACGGTCCACTCCTGACGGACGATGGCGGCGGCGGTGGCCGGGTCGGCGGCCCAGAGCTGAGCAGGACCGGCCGTGCCCGGTACGGCAGCAGGGCCCCGGCCGCGGG
>NZ_JZWY01001145.1:0-644 GCF_000966955.1 Streptomyces sp. NRRL S-495 | reverse complement strand
GGGCCCGGACCGCGTGTCGCGGTCCGGGCCCTGCCCCGTGCCTCCCTGCGGCGGCGGTGCGTCAGCTCTGTGCGGTGTCGTCGCCCGCCTGCTCGGCGCTCTCGGTTGTGCCGGCCTTCTCGCGCATCTTGCGCACCAGCTCCGCCTTCTGGTCGGCCGCACCCTGGCGGTCGAGGTTGCGGTGCGGGCCGTTGTTCTGCCGTTCGGCGCGGGACAGCCGCTTGCGCTGGCCGCCGCCCATGCCCACGGGGTTGTTGATGTTCTTGCTCACGGTCAAGGGTCTCCGGTCAATGATGTGAAGTGATCTGCGGATTCAACGGTGGGGGACGGGCGGCGACGTCGAAGGATGTCAGCAGAGGCCCGTCACGCTCTCACTCGTAGATCGGCGTCTGGAAGAACACCGAGGACGTTACCCGGTTCCGCCCGCCCCGCGTACCAACCTTTTCGCTGCCGCGGCGTCGGCCGGGCCCTCGCCACCCGCCCGGCGCCCCGGTCTGACCGCCGCGGTACCGGCGCCCGCCGCCACCGCCCTCCGCAGGCCGGCGCGGTGTCCCTTCTCCCCCGGAACTGCGCGAGCGAACCTCGACAGTCTGCTCCCCGCGTCCGTGGGGGGTTCCCGTCACCGGGCGGGGGTGGGGGTGGGG
>NZ_JZWY01001144.1:0-1003 GCF_000966955.1 Streptomyces sp. NRRL S-495 | reverse complement strand
CCCCCGCCCTCGCGACGGCCGCGCTCACCCCGCCCACCCGCATCCCCGGCAACACCTCGATCGGCCGCAACCAGGCCTGGTACTCGCCGAACGGCAAGGTCGTGCTCGCCATGCAGGGCGACGGCAACGTCGTGCTGTACCGCGACGGCAAGGCGATCTGGGTCGCCCAGGGTGCCATGCCCCGCGGCGAGTTCCTGGTGATCCAGGGCGACGGCAACCTCGTCGTGTACGCCGCCGACAACACCCCGCTGTGGAACAGCCAGACCGGCGGCAAGTGGGGCGCCGAGCTGACCATCTACAACGAGGGCGCGATCGCGGTCGAGCTGAACGGCAAGATCCTCTGGACCTCCGCGCCGCCGCAGCCGCCGCAGCTGCCGCCGTGCCCGCCGTGGGGCCCGCCCTACCCCGGCCAGATCATCCCGCCGTGGTGCCCGGCCTGGCCCTTCCCCTCCTAGCAGGGCCGGACCGGGGCCCGGCCGGGACCTGCACCCGGCGGGGCACTTACCGGAACACGGTGCCGGAGCGGCGGGACGGACGGGCAGCCCCCGCCGCTCCGGCACCGCCTCCACTCGACAACCCGCGCGTCAGCCGAGCTTCTTCGCACCCTGGACGGCCTTGGCCAGGCCCTCCAGCAGCGGGGCCGCACCCAGCCAGGAGAACCGCGGCACCGCGTCCCACGGGGTGACCTGGCCGGCCTTGACCGCGGGCAGCGCGGACCAGGCGGGCTTGGCGGCGAGGTCGGTGGGCTGGAGGGCGGTGCTGCGGTTGTCGAGCAGGATCAGGTCGGCCTTGTACTTGCCGGCGTTCTCCCAGCTCAGGCTCTCGAAGTAGCCCTGCGGGTCGAGCGCGTCCGGGACGACGAAGTCGACGCCCAGGTCGCGGAAGTACATCAGGTCGGTGCTGAGTGCCGGGTTGGTGACGTAGAAGAGGTCGGCGCTGCCGGAGGCGGCCATCACCTTGAGCCCGCCGGCGGCCTTCGCGGCCTGCCGCAGGGTCTCCGCGG
>NZ_JZWY01001143.1:0-815 GCF_000966955.1 Streptomyces sp. NRRL S-495 | reverse complement strand
CCGGCCGCAGGGTCTCCGCGGCCGCCTCGAAGCGCGCCTTGGCCTCGGTGACCTGCTTGGCGTTCAGGTCCGCGCCGAGCGACTCGGCCAGCGCGGCGTAGCGCTTGATCGGCTCGGGCAGCGGAACCCGGGCGGTGGTGACGGCGACGCTGGGGGCGAGGGCGAGGATCTTGTCCTTGCTCTCGTCCGGGACGTACCAGAGGGCGTCCGGGTCGTACATGTGGGTGACCAGGAGGTCGGGGCGCAGCGCCGCGTACTTCTCGATGCCGAACTCGCCCCAGGCGTTGCCGACGATGGTGACCTTGTCGATGTCGAGGTTGCCGGCGGCCGGGTCGGCCTTGCCATCGGCGCGCCTGGTCTCGCCGAAGACGCCGACGACCCGGTCACCGAGCCCGAAGTCGTGCAGGGCGGCGGCGGTGCCGGTGAAGGCGACGATCCGGCGCGGGGTGTTCTTCGCGGTGACGGCCCGGCCCCGGTCGTCGGTGAAGGACCTGTCTCTTATACACATCTCTNGACCAGGCCCTGCCGTCGGCGCCCCCGCCGTCCGCGCCCTTGCTGCCGCCCCCGCTGCCGCAGGCGGCCAGTGCGGCGCCGAGGCCGACGGCGCCGGCGGCGGTGAGGAGGGTTCGGCGGGTGGGTCGCCCGGGGGTCGGGGAGCCGGGGTTGGGCATGGGGGTGCCTTTGTTCGGTGGTGGGAGTGGTGAAGGTCCCGGGGTGGGTCGGACCCCGCGCCGAGACTTAGGTTAGCCTAACCATAGTCACCGGCCGTCGACCGTCCGTCGCCGCCCCGTCGCCGCCCCGTCCTCGCCCTGTCC
>NZ_JZWY01001142.1:0-2629 GCF_000966955.1 Streptomyces sp. NRRL S-495 | reverse complement strand
CGNCGCCCCGTCCTCGCCCTGTCCCCCACCGTCCCCACCCCGGTCCCCGGAGCACCCCACCATGCACGACGTCACCGCCCGCCCGGGACCGCCCGCTCCGGCCGTTCCCGCCGGCCGCCGCCGCAACCGGGCCCGCGCCCTCGGGCTGCTCGCCGCCCTCGGACTGCTCACCGCCGCCGCGGTGCTCAGCATCGCCGTCGGCGCCAAGGCGCTCTCCCCCGCCGAGGTCTGGCACGGCCTCACCGACCCCGCCTCCCCGGCCTACCCGGTCGTCAACCGGATGCGGGTCCCGCGCACCCTGCTCGGACTGCTCGCCGGCACGGCCCTCGGCCTGGCCGGCGCCGTCATGCAGGCCGTCACCCGCAACCCGCTCGCCGACCCCGGCCTGCTCGGCATCAACGCGGGCGCCTCCGCCGCCATCGCCACCGCGATCGCCTTCCTCGGCGTCGGCGGCTTCACCGGCTACGTGTGGTTCGGCCTGGCCGGCGCCGGCCTCGTCTCCGCCCTCGTCTACGCGGTCGGCGGCGGACGCCGGGCCACCCCCGCCCGGCTCGCCCTGGCCGGCGCCGCCCTCAACGCCGCCCTCTACTCCTACGTCAGCGCCGTGATGCTGCTCGACTCCGCCTCGCTGGACCGGATGCGGTTCTGGACCATCGGCTCGCTGGCCGCCGCCGGGCCCGGCACCGTCACCGCCGTCGCGCCGTTCGTCCTGGTCGGCGCGGTGCTGGCACTCGCGCTCGCCCGGCCGCTCAACGCCCTCGCCATGGGCGAGGACTCCGCCACGGCCCTCGGCGCCCGGCCCGCCCGGATCCGGGCCGGCGCCGTCCTCACCGTCACCCTGCTCTGCGGCGCCGCCACCGCCGCCTGCGGACCGATCGTGTTCGTCGGCCTGACCGTGCCCCACCTGGTCCGCGCCCTCACCGGCCCCGACCTGCGGTGGATGCTGCCGTACTGCGCCGTGCTCGCACCGCTGCTGCTGCTCGGCTCCGACGTGCTCGGCCGGATCGTCGGCCGCCCCGGCGAACTCCAGGTCGGCATCGTGACCTAGGTCGGCATCGTGACCTCCGTGCTCGGCGGCCTCTTCTTCCTCCTCCTCGTCCGTCGCGCGAAGGCGGCCCGCGCATGACCGACCTCACCCGCTCCCGCACCCTGCGCACCCCCGGCGGACTCTCCGTCCGCTACCGCCCCCGCACCGTCCTCGCCGTCACCGCCTGCCTGTTCACCGCGATCGCCGTCGCCGTGGCCACCCTCGGCAGCGGCGACTACCCGCTCACCCCGGGCGAGGTGGTCCAGGCCCTCACCGGCGGCGGCGACCCCGCGGCCGACTTCGTCGTCAACGAGCTGCGGCTCCCCCGGGTGGTCACCGCCCTGCTCACCGGCGCCGCCCTCGCGCTCTCCGGCGCCGTGCTCCAGGCCCTGGTCCGCAACCCGCTCGGCAGCCCCGACATCCTCGGCCTCACCCAGGGCGCCACCACCGGCGCGCTGCTGGTGGTCGCGACCGGCGGCAGCAGCCTCGCCCTGGCCGGCGGCGCGGTCGCCGGCGGCACCGCCGCGGGCGCGCTGGCGTCGCCGCCGTGCTCGGCGGCGTCAACGGCTACCTGCTCACCCGGATCCAACTGATGGAGGCCGCCCGCGCCCTGCTCTGGCTCACCGGCAGCCTCGACGGACGCGGCTGGGACGACGCCCTCCCGCTGCTCGCCGTCCTCGCGGTGCTGCTCCCGGTGGTCCTGCTCGCCTGCGGCCCCGGCCTGCGGATGCTGGAACTCGGCGACGACACCGCCCTCGCCCTCGGCGTACCGATCGAGCGGATCAGGCCCGCCCTGCTGGCCTGCGCCGTCCTGCTCGCCTCGGTCGCGGCGGCCGCCGCCGGACCGGTCTCCTTCGTCGCCCTCACCGCACCCCAACTGGCCCGCCGCCTCACCCGCGCCCCCGGCCCCAACCTGCTCGCCTCCACCGCGATGGGCGCGGCCCTGCTCGCCGCCGCCGACCTCGCCGCCCAGCACGCCTTCGGCCAGCGGCAGTTGCCGGTCGGCGTGGTCACCGGCGTCCTCGGCGGCGGCTACCTGGTCTGGCTGCTGGCCGCCGAACGCCGCGCCGGCCGGCTCTGACCGCCGCCGCGCCCACCTGCCCCTCTTCGCCCTCGCCCGAACGGGACCCCGCCATGACCCTCGCCCCCGCCACCCCTCGCCTCACCGCCCGCGACCTCACCCTCTCCTACGACCGGCGGACCGTCGCCGAGGGCCTGGACGTCGAGATCCCCGACCACTCCTTCACCGTGGTCATCGGCCCCAACGCCTGCGGCAAGTCCACCCTGCTGCGCGCCCTCGCCCGCGTCCTGCGCCCCACCCGCGGCGCCGTCCTCCTCGACGGCGCCGACCTCGCCCGCCTCCCCGCCCGCCGGGTCGCCCGCACCCTCGGCCTCCTCCCCCAGTCCTCGGTGGCCCCCGACGGCATCACCGTCGCCGACCTCGTCGCCCGCGGCCGCCACCCCCACCAGGGCCTGCTGCGCCAGTGGTCCCGCGAGGACGAACGGATCACCGAGGAGTCGATGGCCGCCACCGGAGTCGCCGAACTCGCCGACCGCCCCGTCGACGAACTCTCCGGCGGCCAGCGCCAACGCGTCTGGATC